>JAQTTS010000013.1 GCA_028710655.1 Dehalococcoidales bacterium | reverse complement strand
TCGTCTTTGCTCTGGCATTCTGCCCCTATAGCGCTGTACTTTATTTTGGAACACTGATTCCGCTTAGCCTTAAATCAACCGGTGGGGTGGCTCTGCCGGCAGTGTTTGCCATCGGCACCGGCCTTCCGGTGTTGATATTTGGCGTATCGCTATCCTTCGGCATCACCCGGGTCTCCTCGTGGTTTGACAAACTGACCCGCGCTCAGAAGATTATTCGTATTGTTACCTCCTGGGCGCTGATCGGCATCGGGGTGTACTACTTGATCTTATGGCTACAGGCGGGTTAAAAGATTGAAAATTACATTTAGTTTCTCGCACTATTTGATAACTGAAAACCGGTATGTTAGTATAAATTACTGTTATGATAATATTAGTCTCCCGTCGTAGAGACACGAGCCATTCCGGTGGTATTGAAAGAGCAAATTATCGTCTTAGACCAGTATAAGGACAAAGGGAATGAATAGCAGACTCTGGAAAACCGCTTCGCTGTGGGTCCTCCCCATGCTGATAGCGCCGCTAGCAGCGGTAATGTTCACGGTAAAGCCGGCTTATGGCTGAGGCTGCGCAGGCGGCGGGTCGTCAGGTCCGACGACCGTAAGCATCGAGATAAACGTCCTCCCGAACGGTACCGGTACCGTTTCAGTGAACGGCGACGTGGACACGCTGTCCTCCTATCCCGATACCTTCCCCGCCGTGACCGGTAGAAATGTTGTCCTCAAGGCAATAGCAGAACCCGGCTACCACTTCGTCAACTGGAGCGGAGAGCCGATCTGGGACGGCGAATCGACCACCATTGAGAACCCGATAGAGATCAAGGTTACCAACGCACTGAATATCACCGCCTACTTCGCCTCCGACTCCAATGAGTTCACCTCCGGGGATAAGATGGTCAGTATTACTATTCCCGACGGGGCCACCGCCCTGGATGGGGAGGGTAATCCGCTTGCTGCTGTTGAGTTTAC
Source organism: Dehalococcoidales bacterium (assembly GCA_028710655.1). The sequence goes on along the minus strand of JAQTTS010000013.1, from coordinate 17,697 downwards.
CACTGCCGATAATGTACCCGACCTGCCCGAGGCGGTCAGCATCGTCGGACTGCCCTACCAGTTGGGCCCTGACGGGACTACCTTCACACCGCCGGTCATCCTGACCTGGAACTACGACGCGGCTGACATCCCCGAGGGAGTAACCGAGGAAGATCTGGTCGTCGCCTACTATGACGGGGACACTTCCGGATGGCAGGAGTTAGCATCCATCGTCAATGCGGAAACGAATACCATTACCGCTCCGGTAGACCACTTCACCATCTTCGCCGCTGTGGTAACACTTCCGCTGGCACCGGCTGCCTTTATTATAGACCCGGAATCACTGAACATCTCACCGACTGAAGTCGGTGCCGGCGAGCCGGTAGCCATCAGTCTGCTGGTGACCAACGCCGGCGGACAGGCAGGCAGCCATACGGTGACACTAAAGATAAACGGCGAAATCGAAGCAACTGAAGAAATAAACCTGTCTGCAGATGTCAGCAGGACGGTTGTCTTCACCACATCTCAAAATGAGGCGGGTACCTACGCGATAGACATCAACGGTCTGAGCGGCTCCTTTACCGTCAAGGAAGAGGCGGCAACACCCATCGCTGTCGACCCGTCACGGCCAGGCGAGTGGAACTGGAGGCACAGCAGTGGTGTTCTGGGCGCAGTGGCTGCCGCTATCGCAATACCACTGATTTATAGATGGCGGCGAAGAAGCCGCAGTCGAGTCGCCCCTCCGGCTTGACCGGAGTTACACCGCCAGCCACGTCCGGGAAATAGACCACTGACTCCCCCTAACTACTAGCCCTTGATCACACCTATCGGTACCGTCCGGGCTACCTTGCGGGAGATGCCCGCCCTATCGGTAATATCGACCACCTCACTGACATCCTTGTAGGCCATAGAGGCCTCTTCGGCCAGTGACGACATGCTACCCGCTTTGACCGTAATGCCGCGGGCCGCCAGCTCCCTGACCACCACGCTGCCTTGCAGGCTGCGTTTGGCAGCAGAGCGGCTCTGCACCCGCCCCGCCCCATGGCAGGTAGAGCCGAATGTCTCCCGCATCGCCCTTTCCGTACCCACCGCAATGTAAGAGCAGCGCCCCATATCGCCGGGGATGAGGACCGGCTGCCCGATATCGCGGTAGATATCGGGGATATCGGGATGTCCCGCCGGAAAGGCCCTGGTCGCTCCTTTACGGTGAACACAGAGGACCTCCTTCCTGCCGCTAACCGTGTGTTCCTCAAGCTTGGCGATATTATGGCAGACATCATAAATCTGCTCCAGGCCTATCTCTTTTTCGCTCTTTTGCAGAACCCTGGACAGTGACTCCCTGACCCAGTGGGTGATACACTGACGGTTGGCCCAGGCATAGTTGGCGGCACACGCCATAGCCGCCAGATAGTCCTGCCCCTCCACCGATCTTACCGGGGCACAGGCAAGCTGCCGGTCAGGCAGCCTGATGCCGTATCTCCTCACCGCTTCGCCGAGCAGCCTGACATAGTCTCCGCAGACCTCGTGGCCAAAGCCCCGGGAACCGGTGTGAATCATCACCAGCACCTGCCCCACATCGGCTATGCCCATCACTCCGGCCGACACCCGGTCGTAGATTTCATCCACCGCCTCCACCTCCAGAAAGTGGTTGCCCGAACCCAGCGTCCCCAGTTGCGGTATGCCCCGCTTCTTAGCCTTACCGCTTACCTTATCCGGGTCAGCCCCCCTGATACACCCCGTCTCTTCGGTAACAACGACATCAGCAGCGTTACCATAACCCCTATCCAGCGCCCACCGGCTGCCCTTTACCAGCACCTGGTCCAGCTCTTTTTCACTCACCCTTACCTTCCCTTCCGAACCGAGTCCCGAGGGTACACTGGTAAAAAGGTCGGCGACCAACCGTTCGATCCGGGGCCTGACCTCTGCCGCGGTAAGATTGGTCCGTAAAAGCCTGACGCCGCAGTTGATATCGAAGCCGACACCACCGGGTGATATCACCCCGTCGCCGACCCTGGTGGCAGCGACGCCGCCGATAGGAAAGCCGTATCCCCAATGGATGTCCGGCATCGCCAGAGAGTAGCCGACGATACCGGGCAGGAAAGCCACATTGGCCACCTGCTCGAAAGCCTGTTCATGCCAGATGTGGTCGAGCATGGCTTCACTGGCATAAACCAGACCCGGTACCAGCATACCCGGCTTATAACCCGTCGGGATTTCCCAGCGATAGTCGTCGATTCTGTTTACTGCTTCTCTCCAGGGTGATACCATTACTGCACCCCCTAAATATCAAGTATTACCCGTACCCGGCATCCGTTGTCCTTCTCAACTCTCAGCATATGATAGGTGGCTGCCTTAACCCCCGTCTTCAGCCGGTGTCTCGAGCCGTCCACCTTCTCACCATAGCTCCGTGCCCTGAGGCTCGCGCCGGGAAGCACGGTAACATCAAAGCGCCGGAAAACAATGTTCTCAGTATCGAACAGATAAATGAGCTCATTCAGCCATTCCACCAGCAGGCTTTCTTCATCAACCGCGCTAAGCTCTGTATCCCGGAAGACGACCTCGGCCACGGAATCAAGCTCGGTTATCAGGCTAAACAGAGCCCTCGCCGCATTGCCGAAAGCCTCGCTGATATTGTCGCCGTAGGCAACAATGCCGACGTCAGCGGTATGATCGATAATCTCAAAGTCCTTTTGCACCGATATCGATACACTCCATACCTAAATTATATCACCGCCGGGAGCACCCATAAACCGAGAGCGGCAATTTGAGCTTTCCCTGATATCTGATATAATTTCAGGTGTAGCCGAACATAATTACCGGAGACTGAAATGGGTGAGATAAAGAGTGCTCGCGAAATAGCAATGGAAAAGCTGGCGCAACTCGATGAGATAACCGAAGAGGAACGCCTGAGATGGAAATACGTTCCCGAGGGCGCCAAGCTGGCCGCCAGATATCTCGAGGGAGACTGCAACCTGATACCCGCGCTGGGCAAGTACGACGAAAAGCAAAAAGAATATGTTCTAGAGGGGCTCGGGGAAACTCTGATCAGGAACATCAACCTGCCGGATAACGACCTGCTAAAGCAAAAGAACAAGCGGGCGATGGACGGCCTGAAGACGGTAAAGAAAGACCGGGTCGGCCTGGAAAACATCTACAGCAAGATCAGGCATATCTTCGACCACTATCAGAACATGGGCGAGCAGCAGAGAAAACAGGCCTACCTGTCGCTGAAGGCTGAGTTCGAAGCACAGGTCAGACAGGCGCTCAAGCAACAACTGGGCTCGGTGGGTGGCCTTAAGATCGATGTTGAGAAGCAGCCCCAGTTCCAGACCGAATGGCGGCGGATATTGACACAGCTCAATTCGGAATACCTCAAGCTGCTGGACGAACTGAGGCAGGAGCTAAAAGCCATATCATGAAAGGCAAGTATTAAACATGGACCTGAACGACGAGAGAATTAGAGAAGCAGTCGAAAATACCGAGATATTGAGGCCGCCGAAGCAGAGCCTAGCTACTTTCGGTACGACCAATATCTACTACTACCTGATTACCGAACCGGTCTACAAGGACCTGTTGGATAACGCCAGCGAGACCGTGATCAGAGAAGGCAGGGTCATTGCCCAGAGACCGAAGGTGGTCACCCCCTACTATCTCTCCCGCCTGGAAGGGTTCAGCTCCGAGGCAAGAAGATACTTCGAGATGCTGACCAGCAAACACGGCCCCAATGTCGCCGGCCTGTTCTACAGCTACCGCAACGAGCCCAAAGAGCTCAATATCGTATCCGACGGTCTGTCTGCGGTAGTGGACCGGCTGAATGCCGAGATCGATAAGCGTGGTGAACCGCTAACCTCCATCATCAAGGGTGAGGACGAACTGTGGGATGTCTCACTGATGCGGTTCATCTATGAGATAACCGGAAGCTCGGTACAGAACAACATCCGGCAGATGGGGGCCAGGGGGCTCCTCAATATCGATTCCGGCGGCATTCCGGTCGACGCCAGGGTCAAGATTGAAGAGCTCTTCAGAATGACCCGCGCCGGTGAATGCGAACCGCGCGAGCTGAAAGACGAGCTCGACCACTGGGGCCTGTTCGGGGACTACGAGGACAGGTTCCTGAACCTCTTCAAAAAGAGGTAGCCCCGACACAAGCCGGGCAATACTGCTCCGTCGCCTTTTCGGAACTACTGCTCATTGAGCATACCACCGATTTCAGCTATAATGTTATCACCCGCAAGCTGAAAGGGTTAATCAATGAGAATCTCATCAATCGAAGCCAGAGACCTTTCCGAGGCATGGTTCCTCTGCTTACGCGAGGTCCTGGCCAACGGCCGGGAATACAAGATTGAGCGGGGCAGCTACACCAACGAACGTCGGAAAGAGCTCGAATTCGTGATAGTACAGATCAAGTGCCCCGGCATAAAACCGCTGACCCCCGACGTCCCCCAGGGAGTACCCCCGCCGACCACGATGGACTATATCGAGAGCTATCTCCCCTACCTGATGACCGCCCATAGAGCCGAGGGAGAACAGTATACCTACGGCCAGTACCTGGAGAAGCAGATCGAAGAAGTAATCAGGATGTACAAGGAAGACGGCTATAATACCAATCAGGCCTTTATGACGGTCGGCGATGCCCAGTCCATTTTTCTGCCCGACCCGCCCTGTCTGAGATCGATAGATACCAGAATCTTAAACAACAGACTCAATTTTATCGTCTACTTCCGCTCCTGGGACCTGTGGGCCGGCTTTCCCTCCAACCTGGCCGCAATGCAGCTTCTCAAGGAGTATATGGCCGGAGAAATAGGCGTCGAAGACGGTGAGATTATCGCCATCAGCAAGGGAATGCACCTTTACGAGTATTCCTGGGAACTGGCCAGAACGGCGGCGAGACTGGAATAGATAGCAAGGATACCCGCATTCCTTACCCTTCGCCGGACTGATGTACTTGAACCCGCTCCGATCCCATCCTCAATCTCCACAACAGGGAGCACAAAGAACAAAGTGAAAGCAAAACTGGTCCTCATCGTAGGCCTATTGCTGGCCGGGTGGTGCATCACCGGCTGCGGTAACAGCCAAAATTTCGACGACCGCCTGGATTCAATCGTCAGGCCATACGGCTTCAGCATCCTGGCCTGGGAGTGCCGGACGGCACCCGGGGAAATGGGCCAGTGGGCCAAAAGCTGGTTCGACAACCCCGAAGAAACCGATAAGGTCTTCCAGTATTTCGACACGGTCAGTCTGATTAACAGGCAGGAGAGGGAAATTCGGGCTGTAGAAAGCGGTACCAGGCAGGGCGACCTGGCCCTGCTGCAGAGTGAACTAGTCCTGCTCAAGAAGAGCAAGCTGGGCCTGGAGAATACCGTGGAAAGGATCATCGAAAAGCAGATCAAGGAAGTCCTGGCCGAAGAAGGGATCTTCAACCCCCTGACCAGCCTGGGAATCAACTTTCCCCCGCTCAATTTCAGCCTGGAGAGGCCGCCGCACATGCTAGTGATTTCACCACGGGACAGGATCGCGACCATCAGAGAGGTTCTGCTCAGTCAGGACCTCACCTTAGCGGAGATGGAGGCTATCGAAGAAGCGGCCGATGAATTAGGGGTCTCCTCACTGGTAGTGGAGCTCGGCGGCCTGGGTTCGACCTACCCCAGCTTTGTCACCAATGAGGCGAGCCTGATTTTCACCATCGACGCCGCGACCGAGGAATGGCTGCACCAATACCTGTTCTTCAAGCCGCTGGGGATTCTATATACCCTGAACCTGACCGGGCTTGCCCCGAACTACGAAATCGCCACCATCAACGAGACGGTAGCCAGTATGACGAGCAAGGAAATCGGGGCTATCGTGTACCAAAAATACTACGCCCGGGTCGGCGAAAACGGCGGTCAAGTCCCGCCCGACGACCCGGAGTTCGACTTTAACCGGGAGATGAGGGAGATACGGAGGACCGTCGACGAGTACCTGAGCCGGGGAGAAATAGAGCCGGCGGAAGAGTTTATGGCAGAGAAACGGCAGTATCTTGCCGCCATGGGCTATCACATCAGGAAGCTGAACCAGGCCTACTTCGCTTTTTACGGAGCCTATGCCGACAGCCCGACCTCAATCAGCCCGATAGGGGCCGAACTGCAAAAGCTGAGAGAGGAAAGCAGCTCGATAAAGGAATTCCTGGACAAAGCGGCCGAAATAACCGGCCGCCAGGACCTGACCGACAGCCTGAAGTAGCCTCTAGCCTCCAAGACACTACAACGCGGCCTCCGCCGGGAAAGACACCCTTTATCTGCGGCAACCCGCAGTGCTAGAATTAGCCCGGGGGATATTAACTATCAGCTGATGAACAGTAATAAACCGATAGAACCGGTAACCGACGAGGTCCGCCTCCGCCACCTTACCGTAGACGAGGCGCTGATCAAGCTGGACCAATACCTGAACGACGCTATGCTGGCCGGCCTGTACCGGGTAAGGGTAATCCACGGCAAGGGCAGCGGAACGATACGCCAGGAAGTGAGGAGACAGCTGGACCATCATCCCCTGGTCAAATCGTACCGGCCCGGCGGGTACGGAGAGGGAGGCGCCGGGGTTACCATAGTTGAGCTTGTCTGAAATGCGCTGTCATGCCGGGAGCAGCCGGCATCACCCCGCACCAGATTGCGGGGAGGCGGGGTTTTTAGCTATAATATCTGTACTCTTATGGTGAGTGTAGCCTAGCGGTTAGGGCGTCAGGTTGTGGCCCTGAAGGTCGAGGGTTCGAATCCCTCCACTCACCCCAGCAGCCCTGCGACTATATCCCAGCGGATAGGGCCCGGCTTTCGCAACTGCCGACTCGACAGCAGCCGGCACTCTTTTTGCTGCCGACTGAGCGGCAAGCAGGAGGTGAATGGAAAGGCATGGCAAAGATGATCGATCTGAGACCGATCCAGGCGGAGCACCTGAAAACGCTGGGTAAATACCTCGATTCTCTGGGAATTTCTGCAATGGCCGACGCCGTCGACTTTGTTCAGGATACGAAAAACCCGCCGGAAAACTGCCGGCAGAAGTGCATTCGATTAACAGGCATGAACATCGATAAAATCATCTACGCAGTGATGCAGCACATAGGAACATCACGGCCCCGGCAGGATACCATGAGTACGGAGAATAACTGGTCGGCTTTTTTCCTCTATGCCGTGGACTGCTATGTGGGCAAGGACAAGAAAAACTGGAAGAACTTGAACGCCAAGGTACAGGTAAAGAATAAGAAGGGAACTATCGTCGACTTCAAGTGGAGCGGCGGCAAGATTGCTGACATCCTGAACCACGACCCTTCACTGAAGGAACCGCTCCTGACCGACCTGACCAATACGCTCCGGGCGGGAGGTGAAGCCGAAATAGCCATCTGGCCGAAACTGGCTCTGTCCGACACCGACTTCAAAATGATGGCGCAGCTAATCCGTGTCGAGGGGGCCGACACCAAGCCGGAAAACGCCATCAAAACCTACGAACCGGTCAAAGAAGGGGTGCTGGTGATGGGTTGTGCTACTCGAGGATACGGAGATGAGATAAGGCCTCTAATACTCCCCTCCAAAGAGGGCTTCATGGCGTACGACAGGATAGCCAGCCACATACATGATTATGTCAATACCACCATAACCGGCATCTTATAGTACACTGATAACAAGCCCCGCCAAATTAAACACATGAATCTTCATACAAATAACTGAGGAAGCATGTGATCAGATGTCTGATGGTGTCCCATAGTAACCCCCAGTAGGTCGTTTAAACAATAGTCAGGAAAGTTCAGTATATACCATACGGTTACTAAACCGTAACGCTGTGGCGTCGTTTAATTAAAAGAAAGCCTTGCTGTCAGTCCAACCAGAGTATACAATAAGGCAGACTAGTCTGATGTGTACTCGACAGTAATCTGCAGGAATATTAAACATGGCAACAACTGAACACACGATAAACGACGCCATAGCTGAAGTCTTGATAGAAACCCGAAGTCTTTGGCGATTCAAGGGCGTCGTAAGATGAGAACGTAAAGCATAACCAACAACTCAAATGTCATTCTCGAATCTGTCAACCGGCTATCCCTTATCAAAAGTGGTAACAGCTTCTGAACCTCCTTAAGCCCAAGCCCACCCCAGCGCTCCAAAAGCCTGGGCAAGGCATGACCAACTGGCTCAACAAGGTCAGACTGCGAAGGAACAACGAAAGCACTGTTTTAGCTTCGTTTGCTTAGGCCTAAGATGCAACCCTAGGAAAGCGGGGGTAACGTTGAACGTTACATCGTTTTGTGACCCAATATTCCATCAAAAAGTTGATTACCCACCTTTTTATGTTCAATTGTGTATCAATCTATGGCCCGGAGCAGGGTTGACAAAATACTTGGATTATTATAATATACTTAATGTAATATTAATATTTAATGTGAGGTTCACCATGGATAAGGAAATGCTCATATCGGAAGTCATAAGACTGGACCGCCAGGTACACCGGATTATCAGGCGGCATTCTTCTGATGCGTGGATGGGTATCAATCTGACAATGCCCCAGGTCAAGACCCTGTTCTTCATCTGCAACCAACCGGGCGCCACTTCCAGCAGGCTTGCGGAGGCGCTCGGAGTAACCCCTCCCAATGTAACCGGCATCGTCGATCGGCTGGTAGAACAAGGACTGGTAACCCGTCGAGATAACCCCGAGGATCGAAGGGTTTCTGTACTCCAAATAACCCCGGAGGGAGAGGCCATTATCTCTGCCCTCAGGGAGCGAAAATCTTCAATTATGAAGGAGATTCTGGAGCACCTCAGTGCAGAGGAACTTTCTCGAATCGTTGAGGCGTTAACCGGGTTGTCCGTAGCGGCACAAGCTTTCGAAGCGAACAGAAGGACTTAGCATGATAGAAGTTGAGAACCTAACCAAAAAATTCGGGCACTTCGCAGCAGTCGATGATGTTTCGTTTCGTGTCGAAAAGGGAGAGATCTTCGGTCTCCTGGGCCCGAACGGTGCGGGGAAGACCACGACGATAAGATGCCTGCTCACTCTCCTCAAAGCCACCTCAGGCACAATGAGGATCTCGGGAATCGATGTGTCCCGGCATCCTCAGGATGTACGCCAGCTGTGCGGATACGTACCCCAAGAAATCTCTGTGGACGGCGACCTAACGGGACGCGAAAATCTGTCCTTCTACGCCAAGCTGTATTACGTTTCCAGAGCGAACCGGGGGGACCGGATCAGTAAGGCCCTGGAGTTCATGCAGCTGTCCGATCGCGCGAATCACCTGGCCAAAACCTACTCCGGCGGGATGATGCGCCGTCTGGAAATAGGCCAGGTGCTGCTCAGCCAGCCGCACGTGCTCTTTTTAGATGAGCCCTGCATCGGTTTGGACCCAGCCGCCAAGCGAATGATATGGGACTATGTTATCCGTCTGCGTGAACAGTTCGATACAACCATCATCATCACCACACATGACATGCTTGAGGCTGATGAACTCTGCGACCGGATCGCGATTATGAACGGAGGAAAGATAACCATTACGGGGTCACCAGACGAGTTGAAACAGCAAGTGGGAAGAGACGTGATCTCGATAACCACCAGCGGCATCGGCGGCGACGTCGCATTGTGTGATCTCGGGTATCGGATACTGAAACACCCCGATGACGGCGTCTTCGATCTCATCGTCGATGACGGACAATCCGAGGTACCACGCATCATAGAAGGATTAAGAGAGCACGGCATCGGGACCAAATCGGTCTCGCTGAAACAAGCGACACTGGACGACGTCTTTCTTAAATACGCCGGTAGACGTATCGAGGAGAGCGAGGTGACATGGGAATCTGTCAAGGCTGCTAGAAGGGCAGCCAAGAGGTTGGGTAAATGAACGCGGCCAGGTCAATAACGGGTGTATCTGCGATAACAGAATTCGAACTGAGGAGAGTATTCCATGACCCTTCCCAGATATTCATAAGGGCAATACAACCCCTCCTCTGGCTGGTGGTTTTCGGCGCCGTTATGGCCAAGGTCCGGGTCTTGCCGACCACAGACTACAGTTATCTTCAGTTCCTCACACCCGGAGTGCTGGCCCAATCCGTGGTTTTCATGGCAATCTTTTTAGGGGCGAACCTTGTCTGGGAACGCGACCGGGGATTGCTGCATAAGCTGCTATCTACCCCGATCCCAAGGCAAAGCATAATCATCGGCAAGGCGCTCTCAGCAGGAGTGCGTTCGATTTTTCAGGCGACCCTGATATGCATACTGGCACTAGTGATCAATGTCGATCTCAGTGTGAATCCTGTACATATCCTCGGGGTCATGCTGATCGTGGTGTTAGCCGGTATGTGCTTCTCCAGCTTGTCCATCTGCCTGGCGTCCCTTTTCAAGACACGGGAGCGCATGATGGGAATCGGCCAGGCGATCACCATGCCGCTTTTCTTTGCCAGCAGCGCCATATACCCGCTCGACCTGATGCCAGGCTGGCTGAGAGTAATGTCCCGCGTTAATCCGTTGACATATGTTGTCGACGCCTTGAGAGCATTACTGCTCACCGGGGACTTCAGCCATCTGGTCATTGACGTAGGGATCGCTGTAGCGTCAGTAGCAATCCTGGTGAGTCTCGCCGTTTTGGCCTTCAGGCGCATTATTGAATGAGCCCGATTATCGAGCTCTTCAAGAGGCGGTTTGCTTTGACCGGGCCTTTAGCGGAAAGTATAATGACCATGAGGAACATTTGCCGGCAAAGAATAACCAAAAGTAGACATAACCCCGGGAATCGACTAAAATTTAGCTTCAAGCGCCTATAGCTCAGTGGATAGAGCATCGGTCTTCGGAACCGAGGGTCGTGGGTTCGAATCCCTCTAGGCGCGTATCTAACCCACCTTCATTTGCCAACATTTTGCCAACATCTCCATTCAACCATGGTTTGAGTAATCTAAGGAGCAAATACCCTTCGTATAGCAGGGTGCAGCCCGGCCCCAATCTTGTCCACTGCCTGATGTCGGATTTCATTGAGATTCCGCTGCTGCTTCTCAAACTCCTCCTTGGGGAAGAGCTTCTCAGGATGCATGAAGATATCGTCCACCACCCGTATCGCCTTTGGGACCTTGAATCCTGTGGGGGAGTCCATCCAGTCCTCCAGGCCACCTCTCAATAGAGAGTCAAGGATACCCATCGTGGTCTCAAGATGGATGTCAGCGTAGTGATCCCCACTGCCGATACCTCCAGTATTCAGGAGGTAGTACCTGAGGTGCGGCAGTCCGCTGGTGATCTCATAGAAGATATTGGCGTGCTCCGCCAGGTCACCGGCCACGAACGGGTCATAGAAGAACTCGCTCCGTATTTTACCGGCTTGGGTGGGGTCTCCCGCAGAGGACTCCATTGCTTGCCCTAGCACCATCAAGGCAACCGCCTGATCGTGAGATAGCTTGGAGATAGCGGGAATGATAGGGCCACGGGTGATGAGAATCAAGTTATCTATCCGTTCAACGTCAATGAAGGAGCTGGCGTGCATGAAATAGCGGCGCGGGATGACCGCCCGGCCATTCGATGTCCGCTGGAAGTTGTAGAAGTCGAAGTCTCCGTCAGCGGTGACCCAGACGTTCTCGCAGACTGTCTCCGGCCGTAAGAGTCCGTAGTAGATCTCCATCTGGTTCCCAGGATTCACGCCCTCGGTCTTAGCGAAGATGCCGCCGCCCTCAAAGCCACGGAAAGAGCCGTCCGGCATGAGTGTACCGCCGTCGTCCTGAACCAGCCAAGACTTCTCTATACCCTTCCGGGCCAGAATGCGGGAGGTGGTCGTCGTCTTCCCGTTGGCGCTCAAGGCCACCAGGAGCGTACGTACCCGGTGGTAGTCGCCGTGGATGTTCTCCAAGTAATCCTCCCGGCAACCGGCATGGAGGAATATGCCCCCGCGCTTAGTCTTGGATACCCAGTCCTCGGCGGCGAAGGTACCCTTCTTGAACTCGCCGATATAGTTACCGTTGCGGATCACCTTAACGAAGCGGCCATCCTCAAGCATGGCGAGGCGAATGGTGATGTCCTTCTCCGGCAGTGGTTTGGACTTGTTGGTCTCGAAAGCCTCATCGCCGAAGAAGACAATCTGGTAGGTGGGCGCTATAACCCTAGCCTCGAGGGGTATGAAAAGGTTCCGGCCGCCGCATGCGACGTGGGCAAACCGCTCCGGAACAATGAGTCGCACCGTGGTGTGGGTATCACCGCTACCTACCAGGCAGTCTACCGATATGAGCCTTTCCTTGGCGAGGACTTCCTCGCACTGGGCAAGGAGCCTCATCTCGTCTTCGCCGAAGTCGTGGTCGACACTGTTTTTAGTGAACATGGCCGACCGGGAGGTGGGTTCGCTTTCCGCTACGAAATTACCGTACACGGTCTTCTTTATCCCCGGCTCCTTTTCCAGGATACGTCTAAGCTCCGCGTCCGTAGGGTTTTCAGTGAGCCTGCTTTCGGATAGGGCCCTTTCCCGGATACGGCAAACTGTCTGGTAGAAGACCTCGAGGTCGAACTTTGCCATCGGTTCCGCCTCCTTATCGCCTCCCCGGCTACGCCGGGTGCTTGGCTAGTGTATGTATATTTTACTTCATTTGAAACATTATGCCTAGACCTGTTAGCAACGTACCAATAAGTACCCAAACACTGTAGCTTAATTTGGAGATTCAGACCAGTCTATACATCGCTCCTGCACAAATCATCGGTTGGTGACCCAACATTCCGTCAGATCGTTATTCCAGGCTGACTGCCGTTTCCCGCGAGCGATCTATCACCCGGTTTTTCGGATGTCCTTGTATTCTAATGCCACAGGGGGACTTGCTACCAGTGCTATTGAGTAGATAATGCCTATTTCTATGATTATTAGCTATCCTACAGGAAAATGTGAACCGAGAAAGAAGACGGCGCATATAGATAGGTGGACTAGCAATTTGCTTGAGTAATTCTATGCTAGGTGTGCTATACCCACTCTGTTCGTAGTTGTCAGAGCAGCCGATCACCTAATTAATTTATGGCCAAGGGATAGTCACCATCGAATATTAGTAACCAAAAATCTGGCTACCGTTCATGGGTCGTGCTTTCTTGCCGTTCCAGTGCTGCCTTTTCCGCTAGCCTGTTCGTGGCGATCTGACCCAGACCTACACAAATGGTAGACATAACCAAAGTTGCCCCGAGCATAGCGGTAACTGGGAGCCCAAACATGTATCCCTCCATATATTCTTGCGCAATTGGCAAATTAGCGGATACCAAGAACGGGAATGAGATTACACCAATAATGACAGTCGCCAACACAAAACCTCTGCCAATTGTTTTTTTGAGTCCTCTAAGTCTCAACTGGAAGTTCACACGGTCAACCAAGCGAAGACAGAACCTGAACACCCAATAGAGATTGAAACCAGGTATGAACCAGAAGCCGATTGCCCTTCCAGCACCAAAATCATCGTGCCTAATCTTGGGCAACTTGGCGTGTTTCAAGCCAAAGTAGATGATGCTAAAGATTCCAGCAGTGATAAGGTGTAAGAATATGGTAAGACCTGTCGAGAATGTCTTAGTGAATTGATGTCGGCTGTATTCTCTGAGCTGTTGTTCGGTTAGACTAGCCAAGTCGAATGTAGGCTGATAGATGTCGCTATGTGCTTCCATAATTATGACCTCCTAGTCCTTACTAGTGTGATGAATAAGACCTAACTACCACTAACCCCAAGATAGGACTGATGACTTAGGGTTGTTTCGGACGCTTGTGCTTTAATTCTAGCACCAGTAATGCCTTTGTCAATACCCTCTCCCGAGCACTAATGAGACATATAGGTTATTAACATGTGAGTCTACCAAGTCGTCAATTGGCGCGGTGCATACCACATCTTTACATCGAGACAAACCCAGCCTTTGCCCTTGTCATTTATCATTATGCTATCCCTGAAGATGTATAATTACAGGAAGGGGAGCTATACTATCAATAGGACCAACTAGGAAGAGGAGCTTATATGTCTTTTACAGATTTCCCCAGAAACCTAATTAGGAAACTGTTAACCAAAGAGAAGAATATGATACTTGAAAACGATGTCCCTTCCTACAAAAGTCTTGAGAGGAAGTTTCAAGATATAGATGAATTCGGACTTTATCTTCATGTCCCCTTCTGCAAACAAATATGCCCTTACTGCCCCTACAACAAGGAGATTTATCAACCTGAGACAGCAGAAATGTATACAAGAGCTATCAAAAAGGAGATTTGCTTTTATTCTGGCCTTTTAGGTGATAAACCGGTGACTTCTTTCTATATTGGTGGCGGAACACCTACGACAATGCTGTACACCGGTCTAGGCGAGATTTTGGAAGATATCTTTAAGAGTTTCAATATGCAGTGTGATATACATATGGAAAGCCATCCTAATGATTTGAGTCCGGACAATCTCAACACAATAAAATCCCTTAACATAGAAAATCTAAGTACCGGAGTCGAATCACTACAAGACAAATACCTGAAAATCCTTAAAAGACCGTACGATACAAAACAGGCGAAGGCAGCAGTTGAAAGGGCCATGAGTAAAGGATTCAAATGCTTTAACGTGGACTTCATTTTCGCTTTACCGAATCAGACTTATGGCGAGCTAGAGCAGGCGGGGCATGATTTAGTCGAGATGAATATTGACCAAGTTGCCGCTTATCCTCTTTTCAAGTTTCCTTACACTAGAATGGGAGAGTCCTCAAAGCGAAGTAACTACGACATACCAAATATCCTTAAGAGAAGGAGAATGCTTCATATCCTTGAGGAAATATTCTATGACAGGAAGTATGAAAGAACATCTGTTTGGGCATTCACCAAAGAAGGGACACCAAAGTATTGTTCTGTGACAGTGCCTCTTTATGTTGGTCTTGGTGCGAGCGGAGGCTCTTACTTGAAAGATATCTTCTACCTCAATACCTTCAACGTTGCTGAATACGTGAAGAGACTGGAAAATGGAAGAATGCCAATTGCCTTATCATTAGATCTGTCAGAAAGAATGCAGATGGCATGGTGGTTCTACTGGAGAGTCTACGAGACCAGGTTCAAAAGAAGTGATTTCAGGAAAAGATTTGGACAGGAATTCAATAGTATATTTGGAAAGTACATAAAACTGTTTTCTCTCTTCGGCTTAATAAAGAAGGATGACGGAAACGAGGTAACCCTGTCTGATAGGGGTATTTTTTGGCTGCATGCACTTGAAGACTTATTTTCACTGGACTACATCAGCAGGTTGTGGGGAACTTCAACACAAGAACCTTGGCCAGAGAAGGTTATTCTGTAATTCGTATATTTACCAGTATAACATTAAGCCATAAAGTGCAAACGAGTGGTTTCTGGTCTACAATATCACTATCCTTTTCATTAGGAGGTACAGCATGGCAAAAGTGATTGTTGTTTACGATTCTTTGTTTGGGAACACCAGGCAGGTCGGGGAAACCATTGTTGAGGGGATGAAAGAAACCACGAACATAGATGCCCTGGTTACGAAAACAAAAGGGGTTGATTTGAAGAAGCTTGGTGATTATGACCTAATCCTGATAGGTTCGCCAAATCACGTTGGAGGCTCTACGCTAGGCATCAGGAATTTCATCGGAAAGCTAGGTAAGCTCAATCTAAAGGGGAAGTGGGTAGCGGTGTTTGATACCTATGCGGGCACGGCTCATGAGCAAGCCGTGAAGAAAATGGAAAAGTGGCTAAGTGAAAAGGCTCCGGCACTAAAGATAGCTACTACCGGCTTATCGGTGAAAGTTGAGGGAATGAGGGGTCCAATTTCGGATGGGGAACTCCCCAAGTGTAGGGTATTTGGAGCCAACATTGCCAAACAGCTAAAGATTCTGGCATGACACCGCTTGGTGATACTCAGATGGGCAGCTCAGGTTCGTACGAGATAAGATCATGATCTGCGCCCGAAAACCAATTCAGTCATAAATGTACCCTCAGGATTAGAGGAAAGGCATATATTCATGATAAAAGCAACGTTTAACATTTCATCGGTTGATGCAATTTTCTAACTCCAAGAAGCCTCTAACCGGTTGGGATTGGTCTTATTTCTGCCAACATTTTGCCAACAAAATTGCTACCATCTAACAGTAAAGGGTAGTACTGTTAGGTACAAATCGATCCTTGACGCAAGATCAGATAAACCATTATGCTATCTAATGTGACCAGTTGGTACGATTATTCTTCGTCTTCGGAACCGAGGGTCGTGGGTTCGAATCCCTCTAGGCGCGCCACCTACTGAACTAAAGACAACATTTCAACTCCGGTACCGCTACCGGGTGCAGGTCAGCGGTGATAATCTAAACACAATATAATATAATAAAGCAGGAACATTTAAGGAGGGAAAATGTACAAGAAAATACTAGCCCCGCTGGATGGTTCGGAATTATCAGAGTGTACTCTGAGGCACCTGAAGGCAGTGGCCAAGGGCTGCCAGACCCCCGAAGTCGTCTTGCTGTATATCGTCGAGCCCTATCATAAGGGCGAAATGCACTACCGGCACATCGGTCTTACTGAAGAAGAGCTCCACCAGGGAGAGGTGAAAGAAGAGGCCTACGGCAAGGACTATCTGGCCAAGGTAGCTGAGAAAATGAAGAAGGACGGCCTGAAGGTAAAGACCGACGTAATCCACGGCATGCCCGCCGAAGAGATAGTAAACTATGCCGAGAAAAATGGGGTGGACCTGATTATCATGAGCACACACGGAAGGTCGGGTGTCACCCGCTGGGCCCTGGGCAGCGTGGCCGAGAGAGTGCTACGCCACTCCGCTACCCCCGTGCTCGTAGCGGCGCCAAAAAGCTGCCGGATGTAGCGATGAGTGGAGCGGTATTATAAACAGGGCGAATTTCTTCCGGCATTTCTATTGTATAATTCGGCCCGTGAAATACCCGGGAAACGGGTAATTAGGGAACTAGCTTGGCGATAAGCAAGGAAAAAACCTACTACAAAGCAGTCGGCAGAGCGGTTGCGGCAGTAAACACCGAGTTACTACCCAGGGATGTGCTGAAGAAAATCGTTCGAAGCATTGCCGTGGCTATGAAGGCCGGCGTATCCGTTCTTACCTTCGACTCCGAGAACAAAAGGCTGGTCCACCGGGCTACCTGGGGCTTACCCCACGCTTACCTGCACAAGGGTCTGCTCAGCTCCGACGCCAGTCTCGGCGAAGTATACGCTAGGGAACCGGTAGTGATTCTCGACTTGAGTCAGGACAAACACATTCAGTATCCCCGGGAGGCTGCCGAGGCGGGCATTAAGTCGGTAATAGGGGTACCGATAAAAATGGGGGAGCTTACCCTGGGCAGTCTCAGGGTTTATGCCAAGAAAACGTACGAGTTCAGCAACCAGGACATCAAATTTCTGCAGACTATGGCCGGGTTAAGCGGCGTGGCCCTGTACACGGAATTCCCGGACCGACCGGACGGAGCACAAAAAGAGAAGGTGGGACGGGAAGGTATTAAGGAGTGCCTGCAACGAAGTGCTATGGTCAACTTCGCCCATCCCAGCGAGAAGGAGTTCGCCGACATTCTGGACTTCTACAACATCGACTGGGTGTACGAACCACGGTCGTTTGCTCTGACCCGGCAGGAAGAGAAAGTGGTAGAGATGTTCACCCCCGACTTCTATCTACCCAAGCTTGATCTTTATGTCGAGCTGACCACAATGCGGCAGAGACTGGTGACGAAGAAGAACCGCAAGCTAAGGCGCCTGAGGCAGCTTTATCCCGACATCAACATTACCCTGCT
>JAQTTS010000211.1 GCA_028710655.1 Dehalococcoidales bacterium | reverse complement strand
GAAGAACCGTAAGCTAAGGCGTCTGAGGCAGCTTTATCCCGATATCAACATTACCCTGCTGTACAAGAAAGACTTCGACCGCCTGTTAGCGAAATACGGCCACGGTTCACTGGCACAAACCAGGGCCCGCGGGATCGGCAGCATACTATACTCGGCCCCGCAAATTCAGGAGAGAGTGGCAGCCCTGGCCAGGCAGATATCAACAGACTATGCGGAAAGCCGTCCGGTGATGGTCGGCATCCAACGGGGCTTCCTCTGCTTCATGGCCGACCTGATGAGGCAGATCACGGTCCCCCTCGATATAGACTTCATGGCCATATCTCATTACGGCGGGGATGAATACGTCATCAAGATAACCAAGGACCTGGACCTCAATATTACCGGCAGACATGTCCTGATCATAGAAGACATCATCGATACCGGCATGACACTAAGCTACCTGCTGAACCACCTGAACGCCAAAGGCCCCGCCAGCATCAAGGTATGCACGCTGTTCGACAGACCGGCACGCCGGATCGCCAACATACACCTGGATTACGTGGGTTTTCAAATACCCGACGAGTTCATCGTCGGCTACGGGCTGGACTATCAGGAAGAGTACCGGAATCTCCCCTTCGTAGGGATAGTAGATCTGGGAAAACAGACCCGGCAGAGTGATGGAGCAGAGGGGAAAAAGAAAGGCTCCAAGTGATTTCGCTTCCCGCAATCCTCCGGATCAGTTGCCTCCGTTTACCCTACGGTACCCAGTCACGTCTTTTCTGAAGGATCACAAATTAGCTCGACCACTCGGAGCAACTATAATCATCTCATATTCACGACAACATGTCAACGCCGCTGAGTACCGAAAGAAGGCAATAAACACACCATACAATTCATCAAAACTTTTATTTAATCCCTCAAACTTCCCATTTCAACTTCCCAGCTTCATGAACCCGGTGATGTCGTTGTTTGACATCGCGCAAAGACCATGATACTATATGTTCATAGCTACAAACGATAAGGGTTTTCATTTATAGTCATGAGATTATCGGAAAGAAAAATTTCCAGCATAATGAGGCAGTGCGGATACAAACTGACGCCGCAGCGGCGGGCGGTGCTAAAGATAATCATGGGGAGCGATAATCACCTTACTCCAGAAGCAATATACAAAAGCGTGAGAGAGGAATATCAAAATATCGGCCTGACTACCATCTACCGCACCATTAATATTCTCTCCGAACTGGGGCTGATCTGCGAAGTGCATACCGCAGGCAGCGGCCGCAGCTACCTGGTCCGGAGACCCCTGGAGCACCACCACCACCTGGTGTGCTCCGGATGCAACAGGGTCGTCGACTTCAGCAACTGCGACCTGGCCGACATCGAGCGAAAGCTATCGGAAGGAACCGGGTTCAAGATCGAGGAACATCTCCTCGAATTCGTCGGCATCTGCCCCGATTGTCAGCAGACAGCCGAGTCTTGAAGTTCCCATAACAAAGCTAACCGGGGTCTTATTTTAACAACAACTGAAAACCATCATCGATTACAGAGTAAAGGCAAGATGCAGAGAGATCGACGGAAGGTATTTTCCCTAATCCTGGCAGCGCTGTTTATGGCATCGCTGCCGGCAGCAGCTGTTTCCTGCGTTCAGAAGACAGAACCGGCAACGGAACTGGGAGTGGTGGTCACCGTACTGCCCCAGGCTGAATTCGTGGAGAGCATCGGCGGGGAAAAAGTCGATGTTACCGTTATGGTGCCGCCGGGAGCAAGTCCTCATACCTACGAACCGACGCCGGGGCAGATGGAGAAGCTGGCCCGGGCCAGGATGTATGCTAAGGTAGGCTCAGGAGTGGAATTCGAGCTGAGCTGGATGGACAAGCTCAGCGCCGCAAATCAAGACATGCTCGTGGTCGACTGCTCGCAAGGCATTCAACTCCAGGAAGCGGCAGCCGAAGAAGAACATGAAGAAGAGAGCGACGGGCACGAAGATGAGGAGCATGAGCACGGAGCCATGGACCCGCACATCTGGATGTCACCGCGTAACGCCCAGGTCATGGTACAGAATATTGCCCGCGGCCTGATAGCAGTCGACCCGGATAACCGCGACTACTATGAGCAAAACCGTGACGCCTACCTGCAGGAACTGATACAACTGGACCAGGATATCGCGGAAGGCTTATCCGGAGTAGAAAACCGCATGTTCATGGTCTATCACCCCTCATTCGGTTATTTCGCCCGGGACTACGACCTCACCATGCTGCCGATTGAAGACGAGGGCAAGGAGCCGACGCCGGCCGGGCTGGCCCATCTGATCGAACAGGCCGGGGAATTCAACGTGAAGGTAGTCTTTGCCTCACCACAGTTCAATCCGAACGGGGCCAGGGTCATTACCGATGCTATCGACGGCAGGGTCTTCCTGATCGACCCGCTGGCAAGAGACTATGTAACGAACCTGCGCATTTTACTGGGTGAGCTGGTACAGGCGATGGAGTGAATCACATGGCACAGCCAGTTGTTCTAGAAATCGAAGACCTCTGGGTGAAATACGACGGTACCGTGGTCCTCGAGGGGATCAACCTGTCGCTATATCACCGCGATTTCCTCGGCATCATCGGACCTAACGGCGGAGGCAAGACGACTCTGCTGCGAGCCGTGCTGGGGCTGATCAACCCCGATCGCGGCAAGGTTCGGGTGATGGGCAAGCCTTCATCCGACGCTAATGTTCGCGGACTCATCGGCTATGTTCCCCAGTACAGCCTCTTCGACCGGGACTTCCCGGTAAACGTAAGAGAAGTCGTCCTCATGGGAAGGCTGGGCGCTAAAAGTATATTTCACAACTACCGTGCCGCGGATATCGATGCTGCGCAGAAAGCCCTCAAAGCGGTCGATATGCTGGAGTTTCAAGACCGCCAGATCGGAAGGTTATCCGGCGGGCAGCAGCAGCGCGTCTTCGTAGCGCGGGCCCTGGTCGGCGAGCCGAAGCTGTTACTGCTCGACGAGCCGATGGCCAGCGTCGACACCGCGATGCAGGAGGGGTTTTACCAGCTGCTGGCCAAGCTTAAGACAGAGATGACGATAGTCATCGTGTCCCACGACATCAGCGCCGTCTCGATATATGTCGACAAGATAGCCTGCCTTAACCGCCGCCTTTTCTACCACGGCACCAAAGAAATCAGCGCCGACGATTTGGAAGCGGCCTATCAGTGCCCGATACAGATGATAGCGCATGGAGTACCCCACCGCGTCCTGAAAAAGCACGGAGACCGATGATGAGATGATAGCAATATTACAGTATGAATTCATGCAGAACGCCTTTTGGGCCGGACTGCTGGCTGCTATTGCCTGCGGCATTATCGGCACCTATGTGATAGTCAAACGGATGGTCTTTATCAGCGGCGGCATTGCACACGCTTCCTTCGGCGGCATCGGCATCGGCTACTTTATGGGCATCAACCCCATCATCGGGGCGCTGGTATTTACGATTGCTTCAGCCCTGGGCATGGGTGCCCTGATACGCCGCACCAGGCTGGCAGAAGACACCGCCATCGGCATTTTCTGGTCGATAGGCATGGCACTGGGCATACTGTTCATTGCGATAACGCCGGGCTATGCCCCGGACCTCTTCAGCTATCTCTTCGGCAACATCTTAACCGTACCCGCTTCGGATCTGTTATTAATGATTATCCTGGACGCGGTCATCATCCTGGTAGTCAGCCTGCTCTATAAAGAATTTACCGCGCTTTCGTTCGATGAAGAATTCGGCAGGGTCATGGGACTGCCCGTGGAACGCCTGTATCTCACACTGCTGTGCTTAATTGCCTTAACCGTGGTGCTAATGATCAGGATTGTCGGCATTATTCTGATCATCGCCCTGCTGACGATACCGGCAGCAATGGCACGCCGCTTCACCAGCAACCTGAAAAAAATGATGCTGCTGGCTGTCGGGCTGGGAATCGGCTTTACCTTCGGGGGGCTATGGCTTTCCTACGCTGTTGATTTGCCCTCGGGGGCCACCATCATTCTGGTCGGCGGCGGGGTATTCCTGATTACGCTCGGCTTCCTGAAGCTGCAAAGCAGGAGACGAGAATCAGGGAAGGTTTAACACTCAATTCGGTATACCGGGAGACCTTCCGCAGAATCTGCGCTTCCTGGAAATCAATCACCCAGCGATCTGAACATCGCCAGGACTTTGTCATAGATGGTATGAAGAGCCTTCCACCAGGATGGTTCAACCTGCGAGAAGTTGGCGGTAACGGCCTTATCCGAACTCACGGTGACTGTCGTCACGGCCGATTCGGAGTCGGTTACATCACCGCTCCACCCGTCAAACCGCCAGCCCTCACCGGTAATGGCTATAATGGTAACCACGTCACCCTCGCGGTAATCGTGGGTGCCCGGCACCGGTTTAGTAGATCC
>JAQTTS010000012.1 GCA_028710655.1 Dehalococcoidales bacterium | reverse complement strand
GTTGTAAATCAATAAATCCCAGTTGCCGGTATTAAGTGCGTCGACGCCCCAACCCGAAGTATTAACATTGCCGAATTTAACGGTTGCCGATCCGGTGCTATAGTACATCCCGCTGGTTCTCGTATCGCCGCTCACATCCAGCTTATATCCCGGATTCGTTATGCCGATGCCGACGTTACCTGAGCCCGATATAGAATACAGGTTGCCATTGTTGATGGAAATATTATCCGGGACTTCTCCGTCGGAATCAGGCGCATCATCGTCGCTGCCGTCCGCGTCAAGGTAGCCGGTATCGCAGTTACCGTCTCCGTCCAGGTAAGTAGTGCTGCCGTTACAGATCGTTGAGGCGTTGGTATCAGTGTCTGTCGGCCAGGTTGTGCGAGTCACCCCTCCTAAACGGATACCCGTGCCTCCTACTTCCAGGCTGGCCAGCGGAGCTGTCGTACCGATACCGACGTTGCCGATCTCGGTTATGCGCATTCTTTCCTGATGTGAATTTCCCGATAAATGTGTTTCAAAACCAATATATTCGCTGTCGCCGTTAACGCCAAGTAGCAGCGCTCCACCTCCTGATACTCCCAGCTGATAAATATTATTTAAAGGCGTACCCCAGGAGAGCCTGCTTGTTGTTTGAGGCATTGAAAGTTGCGTTGCAGGAGCCGTTGTCCCGATGCCGACATTGCCAGCCCCGATGGAAAAATAAGCATTGCCAGTACCAAGTTCAAGATCATGCCGGGTTGTTCCGCCGCCCCTGAATTCATAACTATTCTGATAGGTACCGGAATCCGCCGTATTCCAGTAAATCCCCCAGTTACCCTGGCTTAACACGTAATTGCTTGGGCTGTCCGGATAAAGGACTGAATTGACATTGCAGCTCGCGTCTCCGCTGCACGCGTTGGCATTTGCCGCGGTTCCACCCGTAGTAAGATAATTTGAGGCGGTAATAGTATCAGGTATATCGTTATCAACCAGCGCCCTGAATGCCGGGGCGGCCGCGGCGCCTGAAGACGGGCCGGCGTAAACAAGGTTGGCGTTTTGATTTGCTTTGGAAAAAGTCAATGTGCCGCTTGTAGTAACAGGCGAACCGCTGACTGTGAATTCCGCGGGGGCAGATAAGCCTACGCTGGTTACTGTCCCAAGGCCGGTTTCTCCGTTAAATGCGACAGAATTTAACGCCCTTGTGCTCAAGTTCCCGCTTCCGTCGGTCATTACCGCTGTAGTTTGGCTGCCTGAACTTAAACCGACAATAGACAGCTTCGATAAAGGATTGGTAGTGCCGATGCCGACGTTGCCTGTGATGGCGGCCAAATAGGTATGGCCTCTTGTCTGGAAAGACGGATGCGTACCGACGGTCTGTCCATCATCGAATCTGGCGGACTCATACCAGGTAGAGGTATTTTGCGACTCAACGATTAGAGGGATCCCGCCTCCGGTATCGCTTTTATACATCCTGGTCCCCCACTGCTGGCTAAGATCATACGTAGGAGTGAAAAATGCCAAACCGGTGACGTTGGAACTTGAGGCGATCTGTAACCTGTGTTTGGGCGCGGTCGTCGCTATACCCACGTTGCTGCCCTCTAAAACTATCGCGTTACCGTCATATAAACTCAAATAACCCGCATCCATTTCCCGGATATACGTATTTCCTCCTGTCCAGGTTATCCCTTCGTTGGTATCAGCAAAGGCAATGGAATCAGGGCCGGTGATCGCCCGGTTGTTCATCTGTAAACCTGTGCCGCAGCAGGTTTCCGCGATCAATAAAGTCGCGCCTCCAACCCTTAAGTTTCCGTTTACGTCTAACTTATAGCCTGCTGTGGGGCTGTTTGTGCCGACGCCGACGTTACCGCCATTTAGCGCAAAATGAGCGCTGCCGTCATCTAACGCGATCCTTGATGTCACCGCGCTGGCATTGTTAAATTCTATATAATCGGGAGAGCCTTCATTGTAATTTATCCCCCAAGTAGTTGAAGCAAGGTAATCACCGGAAGGCGAGAAGACCTTGCCGTCCGGAGCGCCTGTTGCCGCCGGGACTATTCCTGTGGGAAATATTCCGTAACCTGTTGATTTGATATTACCGCTGACATCCAGTTTTTGTGCCGGATTGGTAGTGCCGATGCCGATATTGCCATTTGCGTCGGAAAGCCGCATGACATTAGAATCATTTACCTGAATATCTATGCCGGCGGTCGCCGGTTGAATATCCAGAAAGTCCCCGCCGCCTGCGTCATTTTTGACGCGGAAAGCGGCATTTTCCACACCATGAACAAGTAAGCCCGTGTACCCTGTGTTAACTATATCCAGATTAGCAATGGGGCTGGATGTACCGACGCCGACGTTGCCGTCGCTCTTGACCCAAACCCCTTCATTTCCGCCGTCATTGGATAACCAGTACCCGCTCATCCTGAGATTTTGAGTGGCGATATGGTTGCCTAAATTATCCGCTCCTGTCGGCCAGCTGGAAAGTGTCGTGCCTCCCAGGCGTATGCTCCCTGAACCCATATCCAGCGACGCGATAGGATTAGTCGTGCCGATACCGACATTGCCGTTGATTGCTAATTTAGCGACCCCGGCATTACCGTATCCTATACCGACGTTACCTGAAGGATTTACAACAATTAGTTGCGAAGACCCGGTAAGAGCATCATTTACACTGTTAAACTCTAATAATCCATCGATGACGTCAATCGCAAAATTCTTCTTATCCACAGCAGCATTGCTGTCAGTTAATTGAAGCCTAGCTCGCGTTCCGGCTTCAACCACCATAATTCCATAATTATCCTTTTTAACGTGCGTTCCCAGCCAATCTGAATAGCTGCCTCCGCCTCCGATGCTTTGTAACGGAGTTGTTGTCCCGATGCCGACGTTGCCGGAGGTCGTATAAACATTTCCCGTTCCTGTCCACGCGTCGTCCGAAGTATCCTTGGCAGCCGTCTCGCCTGTACCCCAAGTAAATCCCAAAGTGCCCGAGCTTGTCAGATGATTCTTTGGAACAGATGTATCGTCGGTGATAAACCCGGAGTTATTGTTTAAAAGCGAGATATTTTCACCTTCGAGCATAACTGTGGAAGGCAGATCTCCCGTTCCCAGGCTTGACACGGAAATTGTCCCATCGCCGCCTGAAGTTTTAACAAAACCATCGGAGGTAAGGCCGGAGAACCTTATTGTTCCGGTTGCCTGCAAGTTATCGTCGACATAGACCTTTCCCGTGCCCCGGCCCTGCAGCGTAAGATCCAGGTTTTGGCCTACCGCGCCGCTTATAATTGTCAGGGCTTTATTCGAATAGATCTGGCTGGACACGGAATTTGACAAATATAGGTCATGGCCGATATTTGCGTCACCGGCCCCCGAAACCTCGAGCGACGTTGAACGGATATCGCCGGCCACATCCAGGGTTTTCGCGGGCGCAGTGGTGCCGATACCTACATTATCCGTAAATACGCTGTCTAAGGCAAACGCCGGAGGCGGCGCTCCGATATCCGGAAAGAAGATGAATGAATACAGCAAGGCAAAAATAGCGGTTACTTTAACGGTCATTCCAGCTTTGGTTTTACGCATTTCATTCCTCCTTATTTTGATGATGCCCAAAAAAGTTTTATTTATATTTTTGATAATATCAGAAAATAAAGACGTGATAAGATTTTGCATTAGTTCCCCAAACGCACTGACGCGCCTTCGTTATAATCTTCTTTTATCTGGTCTGCTGTGCGGGCATAGTTATAGGCACGCGCGTCGTCGATATTACCATTAAAATACCAACTACCCCCCGTATGACGCCCAATATTAAATGCGGAGCCGGTATCTACAGAGTTTGTGTTTCCCGAGGCATACCCGGAACTCTGGACTTGTTTTCCATCCAGATAAACAGCGATATTATTGTCTCTATCAAAAACGCAGGCGCCGTGATGCCAACTTCCCGTAGTTGGAATAGAGCCGGCTACATGCTGATTAGTGCCGCCTGCTGCTTGGATCGAACAAGTAAAATAATTACTGCTATTTATCTCCATGCCATATCCCGTAGATCCTGCAGACCCCTTATTAATAATACTTTTCCATTCCGCCGGAAGAGAAGATAAATAAAACCAGGCAGAAAGGGAAAAATCTCCTACACCAAAATCGAGCGCGCCGGTTCCGGGATCACCGACATTCACATAATCACTGGTCCCGTTAAAGCTCAAGGCTCCGCCGTATTTTCCTGTAGTCCAAGCGATATTTGAGCCTGCCCCTGAACCGTTATTGCCCTGGCCGGAGCTGTCCTTAATATTGCCAGACCCCACCGCCGAGCCGCTGGTCGCCTCGTCCATATTCCAGTGCCCTACCGGCTTGCCTTTATTATAATCCCACGCAATTTGGGCCGGTGTGCGGACGTAATCGTAAATACGGACGTCATCAATTAAGCCTTTAAAGGCATTGTTCGCCAAGCTAAAGCTTATGGATGTTATCGGATCTATATCGTGCAGGCTGGACTGTTGTGTTACGTTATACGGCACTCCATTGACATAAAGCTTTGCGGTGTTTGTATTAGCCGGGTCAGTATAAGTCAAAGCCAGGTGATACCAGGTATTGATTGAAGGGAGCCAATTTATTAGATCGGCCGTTCCCTCAAAATAAAAATAATTATTAGCATAATGTTGGTAAAAATTACTGAATAAATAATTTCTATCCCCTTTAACGCTTGCCTGTTCTGTGATATAAACCCAGGCTTCCTGTGTTCTTGCGGTACTGATAGAGGAAACACTGACGTAATCTCCGTCTCCATCAAAACTTAAGGCGTTTCCGTGTTTGCCGTGTGCCCAGGCGGCGTTAGAGACCGTCCCGTTATTGCTGTTTCCCGAGCGGTCATAGGCAATTGTTCCGCTGTTTTCATCAAAGCTCCACCAGGCGATCGGAGGATTGCCTCCCCAGGGATCATACGTTCCCGAAGATGAACTGCCCAAATGGACAGATGATCCGGAATCATATTCCATATTAATTTCATCAACAGTGAGCGCCCTGTTGTAAATCTTTAATTCGTCGATCAGGCCCTTAAAATAATCTGTCGGATTACCGTTGGCACCGCCGTTGTTATTCCTGCCGATCTGGGTCCACCCATCTCCGCCCAGGTTTCCGCTCTGGGCCATGGAGTTATCGAATACTCCGTTGACGTATAGGCGAGTATAAGATCCGTCGTAAACAACTGCGACATGCGTCCATTGGTTCAGCGGGATGTTGATATTCCCGGTTACGTTTTGCCAGCCGGGAGCAAGAATTGCCGCATAAAGCCTATTTCCGGTTAAACGAATGTGTAATGGCCCGTTCTTGGTAATGATCGTGCCGGTTCCGCTTTCAGGATAGACCCAGGCGGTGATAGTTAATTTGTTTCCGGAAATCTCGGAAAGAGCCGGAGCGGCGGAACCTAAATTAACGTAATCATCATATCCGTCGAATTTCATGGCCGAGCCGTATTTTCCGGAAGCCGACAAAGTCGCCATGCCGGTATTTTTATAAATATGGTAATTATGGCCAGCGGCAAACCCGGTTAGAGCGGCAGAAAGATAAATACTTTTATCGTTCTGCCCGCTTGCAACCACAAAGTCGGTAACAGTAGCGGTCTGGCCCTGGGCAGGGCCGCTGGTTGCTTCAAAGGTCCATCCATTATAATAATCATTGGAATAACTTAATTGCCAGTCAGGGGCGGTTTCTTTGACTATGGTTGTAGTGGTACCCGTATCCGCAGTTCCATAATCTCCCCAGCTGCGGCTGCCGTGATTGTTACCGCTTTTATCATAAACCGTGGTTCCGCTTGTCTCTTCAAAATCCCAATAAGCTACAGGCGCGGCTCCTTTCGCGCCTGAGCCGAGAATAAACTCAGCAAAAACGGATCCGGTAGATAAAAAACAGAGCATAAAAACTACGGTTATAGATGTCGCTAATTTTGTTTTGTTCATATCAGCAGGTGCCCTACTTCCGCTTGCAACTTTATTGCATCATTACGATCACTTCCACCACGCCCACGTCTTTTTCAAGCTTTGTAAGCGCTTTTCCGATGACTGTGCCTTGAGGCGGATTTTTTCCTGCCTTCATGGCATGGCCCGGAGTGGAAGAAGACACCAAGAGGTCTCCGGGCTTGATCGCACCATTTTCCGAAGTTACTTTACAAGGGACTATGCCGCTTAAAACTACAGGGGCGGCGTTTTCCAGGTCGTCGCGTAATATTTGCGCCGGGTTAGTGGAAATTATCCCCACGACGCTGGTAGCAAAAGCCGAATTTGAACGCTTTATGCCTCCCTGCTCATCGATCACTACTACATCTCCGGGTTCCGGTATAGCAAATAACATTTGCGCGTTGGCCACGATAGCCGGATTCAATACGCAGGAAGCAAGGGGCACCATTTCCGCTAAGTCCCCGAGCGAACCCTGCCTGATGCGCCCGGTCAATTTAATGTGCCCCTCAATATCCAATTTTTCCGAGGGATTGGTCCTGCCTATTCCTATATTACCGTTTTGCACCAATAAATGGCCGCCGTTTATCTCTAATTTCGCTCCAGGAGTCGACGTGCCGATGCCTACATTACCTGACATGACATAAACAGGGCTTGAACCCACCCAGGCGTCATCGGTAGTGTCTTTCGCGGCAGTATAGCCGGTGGCGATGGAATTTGCCTGCCAGGTGCCGGTGCCGATCGTTCCTAAGGTTGTGATACTGGTTGATCCGGCCCAGGTGGAAAGAGCGGTATTTTCAACATTGCTTAAGCCAACGTCCGATTTGGTCACGGCTGACCAGCTCGGGGTTGCCGCTCCGGTGGATTTCAAGAAACCGCTTGCGCCGCCGAGACGCGTAGGCGCGCCGGCAGTACCGCCGTAAATAATATCTCCCGCGGTTGTCATGGGGTTGCTCATATAAGAACTGGTATCAACGGAAAGGGTCCCGTCGCCGCCAGAGGTCTTGACAAAACCATTGGAGGTCAAATTCGAGAGTTTAGGAGTATTAAGAGATGTGGCAATTCTCGCGGTCCCATTAACATCAAGTTTATAGATGGGGCTTGTCGTGCCTATGCCGACGTTGCCGGAATCTCTCCCGATCGCTATTCCCAACAATTCAGCGCTGTCGCTTATCGTTACAATTTTGAACAGGCTCGGCGTATCATCAAAATACACCCTTGCGCCCCAATTACTAGCCGTGGGATCCTCGAAACGGATACCGACCTGATTACCCGCCCCCACCTTGCTGATCTCTATTTTGTCTCTGGGTGCGGTAGTTCCGATACCGACGTTGCCGTTATTATTAATCCTCACTTTAGCCGGACCGGTATCGGCAACCTCAAAATCTATTGCATTTACACCTCCGCCGCTGCGAATTACGAAATGATTACTGTCTCCGGTTAATTCTCCGGTATTAGCAATGATGTTTCCATTGACATGTAATTTTCCCGAGGTGCTTGATGTGCCGATGCCCACGTTGCCGGTACCGGATAGAGAATAGAGGTTACCGTTATTTATGGAAATATTATCCGGGACCTCTGCGTCTGAGTCCGGCTGGTCGTCATCGGTTGAAGTAAAGGCCATCGTGCCTAAGGCGCGGGTGCTCAAATTCCCGCTGCCATCGGTCATTATGGCGGTAGTCTGGCTGCCAGAGCCTAGGCCTACGATCGAAAGCCTTGAAAGCGGATTGGTAGTGCCGATGCCGACGTTGCCGTTCGATGAAATAGCAATACCCGCTGTATCAGTAGTCCCTCTTTGCATCAACCACGTATCGCCCGAAGTTATCCAGGAACGGCCCGTAGCTCCTGCCCCTCTATATAGCGTTAATCCGCCTACGTTAGTAGCATCTGTCTTAATTTCTAGTTTTCCGTATTGTGGATTTGTCGTGCCGATGCCGACGTTGCCGTTAGCATCAATTCTCATTCTTTCGATCGCGGAATTTACATAAAACGATAATCTGTTGCCGCCGCTGCTATCTCCCTCAATTCTAGCGTTTGTGGCAGTACCGATCCCCCAACCATTGATAGCGGTAAATGGCGCATACTGAGCACGGTTAGTTAAATCCAAAGTAGCAAGAGGCTGAATGGAACCAATTGTATTTACCGCTTCCAATGACTGATCGTTGTTCATCCTTATATTACCATCCGCTACATGTAACTTCGCCCCCGGACCAGTTATCCCGATGCCGACATTGCCTGAAGTGGTGTAGACATTGCCCGTGCCTGTCCAGCTATCATCAGTGGTGTCTTTGGCGGCGGTGTAGCCGGTGGCGATGGAATTTGCCTGCCAGGTGCCCGTCCCAATAGTCCCTAAAGTGGTGATGCTGGCCGATCCTGTCCAGGTTGAAAGAGCGGTGTTCTCAACATTGCTTAAGCCGACATCGGATTTGGTTACCGCCGACCAGGTCGGAGCCGCTGCTCCGGTGGATTTCAGGAAACCGCTTGCGCCGCCGAGACGCGTAGCTGCTCCGCCGGATCCTCCGTAAATTATATCTCCAAGATTGGTCATCGGATTAGCAAAACCGGAAACAGGCCAACTGGTCTGGGTAACCCCTCCTAAGCGTATGCCGCCTGAACCCACATCCAAAGCTGCCAGAGGGTTAGTGGTGCCGATGCCGACGTTACCGGCTGATGTAATGGCCATTCGAATAAGATTGTTTCCGGTCATAGGAACGGAGCTGCTGGAAGCGCCGGTATAAAAGATTACGCCTCCTGTACTGGAGTGGGCGCCCATTGCAAGATCGTTACTTGCGCCGCCATTCAGAATATTTGAATGTTGCATAAAAGGAAGGTTAGTTTCAGAAGTTGTGGCGGTCTTTCCCAGCAGGATCCGGGCTGATGAGTTTGCTATTGAATCGCCGATCTGCAGCAATGCGCCCGTGATATTTCCCGGGTTGGTTGTCCCGATGCCGACGTTGCCGGTGCCGGATAGAGAATAAAGGTTGCCGTTATTAATGGAAATATTATCCGGAACTTCAGCATCTGAATCCGGCTGGTCGTCATCGGTTGAAGTAAATGCCATCGTGCCTAATGCGCGGGTGCTTAAATTTCCGCTGCCATCGGTCATTATGGCGGTAGTCTCTGAAGCGCCGGAAAGCCCGGCAAGACGGACACTTCCAGTAGTATGTAACTGCGCCGCGGGGCTCGCCGTACCGATACCTGCGTTGCCGTTGCCCAGAATAGTCATAGCTTCTACGCGGCCTGCCCAGTTATTTTGCAACGATGTAAGGAATCTTATCGCCTGCGAA
The DNA here is from genome assembly GCA_028710655.1 of Dehalococcoidales bacterium. Next base: position 9,547 of record JAQTTS010000012.1, on the reverse strand, counting down.
GTACCCGTAGGATCGGCAGCCAGGTACAGCTCTTCGCTGCCCGCAGAAACATTGGTATCAATTGCGCCGGCGCTTTCGCCGCCGCCCATGATCACCGGACCTCCGCCATCTATCAACAAGCGCAGGCCGTTTACGTCAGAACTGGTTGCGCGCAGGACCGTCCTGGTTACAGGACCGGTCGAGTTCTTGATCACGATGCCGCCATTATCCAAATACAGGTTGCCTACTACATGAAGTTTTTCCGAAGGAGTCGTAGTGCCGATCCCGACACTGCCCGAAACCGATAATCCGTTTGCAGAGGCGGCGCTTCCGGTTGAATAACCGATAGAAGCGTTTCCGTTGACTTGGAATTTCGTCCCCGGCAGAGTTGTGAGATTGACGCCTACATTGCCGTTGGAGAAAATATCCAGGTTTTCGTTCGCGGCGTATCCCAGGAACATCCTGTTCTCTCCGGACCCGCTCCAACCGATACTTCCAAGCGCAGCAGTCCCTCCTTGACCAAGCGAGATATACGGCCCATTGGCCGCGAAGATATTCAATTTTGCCTGGGGATTTGTGGTCCCTAAACCGACATTTCCCGAAAGCATATTGATCCTTACTCTTTCGCTTACTCCGTCCATAAATCTCCACGACCTGTTCCCGGTACCGGACCCTACAAATTCAATATCTTCCGCGGTTGTATGCCCTATCCACCATGCGTTGTCCGTATTCTTTAAATAAAGCACGCCGCCGTTGTTGGCATTGCCGTTGCCTGTCACGCCTCCATCTACTCCTACGCCGCCTCCGGCAAGATGCAATTTCCTTCCGGTAGCCGGACTGGTCGTGCCGATGCCGACACTGCCTTCCCGGGTAAACGCGGCAATTTCTGAACTGTCATCGTTATCCCTGATTAAAAGCGCGCCTAATCCCGAGGCGCCCACAGTCCCGTCGTAGTGAAGGCGGATACCTGCCGTAGCATTTTCAAGGAATCTTATGTTGCCGCTGTTTGACTGGTTTTCTGTAGCTGCCCGGATATTGATGCCTTTGCCGTTCCCGTATACTTCCAATAGATCACCCGGAGCCGTTGTCCCTATACCAACATTGCCTCCGAATATGCCTGCGCCCGATATCCTGATGTTCCCGGTCTGCTGCGTCCCGGGGGTAGAACCCTGGAGCTGCACATAGTTTGCGCTTCCGGAGATAGGGGCAAATCTTGTATCCAAATCTGTCGTACCTATGCCGGTAAGATGGCCCATGGTATCCAAGGTAATATCCTGGACGACCGTGCCGTTGGAGTTATCGGAGTTTGCCTGGCTTGAGGTGTCGGTATGGGCTACGGCATCCGCAGTGACGGTGATGCCTGTGCCGGCGCCTACGGATATGGTGTTTCCGGTTGAGGTAAGGCCGTCTCCCCAGGTATAGGCAGCAGCTCCGGTAAACTGGGTAAAGGCCAGGCCGGTGGAGTTCAATATGATGGGGGCGTTAGTGCTCATCACCCATGCGGTGTCCGCGTTGGCTGTACCTTCCTCGATGAAGACAGCGGCCTGCAGGACCTCGGCGGAATTATCAGCATCCGTTGCCCTTGTGGGCGCTCCGGTGGCATTGACGGTATAAATACCGTTCTCGGCCTGGCTGGCCTGGTTCTTGACGAGGATGCGGTCGCCTGTGGCTAAGGTTACTCCGTCTATGGCGTCGCCGTTCTCAAAGCTTGAGGCTAAGGTTCCGGAGCCGGTGGTTGAGGCCCTGACGGATTGTTTCCATTTAAGGCCGGCTATAGAGTTATCTATGTAGCTCTTGGCAGCGGCCTGGGACGGGATACGGGTGTTGGAGTTTGCGGCCAAAGTTGTATCCGTGTCCACGACGTTGGCGGCAAAGTCAGCGGTCTCAAGGTTTGAGATGGAGTTACCCGTGCCGTTGGCGTCAATGGTCTTGTTGGTGAAGGTATTGGTGGAACCGGCGGTCACATAGTCGGTGCCGGCGACAGCGTTAGAAAATCCTCCCGCTCCGTTACCTTTTAATATAGCGCTGCCGCTGGTGGCGGGTGCGTAGTCAGTGCCGGAAACCGCGCTGGAGAACCCTCCTGCCGCGTTACCTTTGAGTATTGCGCTTCCGCTTGTGGCAGGGGCGTAGTCAGTACCCGAGACGGCGCCGGAAAGCGCTCCGGAGGCGGCTTTAAGTATACCGTTAAGCGTTGTTCCTATGCTGGTAAGGCTGGATAGGCTTGAGACTGACGGGACAACGTAGTCAGTGCCGGAGACGGCGGTAGAGAATCCTCCCGCTCCGTTACCTTTTAATATAGCGCTGCCGCTTGTGGCGGGTGCGTAGTCAGTGCCGGAGACGGCGCTGGAGAATCCTCCTGCCCCGTTACCTTTTAATATAGCGCTGCCGCTTGTGGCGGGTGCAAAATCAGTGCCCGCGGAAGCTATCGTCAAAACCCCTGTGCCATTCGTATTCTTAAGCAATCCGGTTGCTAATCCGGACAAAGCTTGTTCAGCCGTCAGCGTCGGGTCAGTTGTCTGAGTAATATAGGTAGCGTCAATGACCCCGGAAGGCCAGCTGGTGCGGGTAGTCCCGCCTAAACGTATGCCGCCTGAACCCATATCCAGGGCAGCCAAAGGATTGGTAGTACCGATGCCGACGTTGCCGGCACTTTCTATGGTCATTCTCGGGCTGGATAAAGCTATATTGTCTCCGGTCCAGAAACTGATCTTATCGTAAGAACTCATCCTCAGGTCCCATCTCGTAGCTGAATCATAGCCGAACCTGAAACCCTGTCTTGAAGGGGAGATAGCGTCTCCAACCGTAAAATTATAAAATGTGTTTGTGGCGTGGTTAATACCGTCGATCGTTATGACGTCTTCGTTATTTGTATTTGGTTTGATATGTAATTTGCTTAATGGATTTGTCCTGCCGATGCCGATATTACCCACATTCGCCATAACGTTAGCATTGCCATCCAGAGAACCTGTCAACTTGCCCTTTGATATTTCAAAAGCGGGGCTCGCAGTAGCGCTGCCCTGCAATCTGGCTACTTCAACCTGGTTTCCGCCGCTGTCTCCGGCTTTAAGAACCAGGGCATTGGCTTCTCCCGGATTGGATGTCCGCGCCCTGGCGGTGATCACGCCCGTCCCAGCGTACCAAAAATCGAGCGTCCCCGCATATAACAGGCTGGATCCGGTATTCAACCCCGCAAAAGCGCTATCCGCGGCATTCCTTAACTGCATTTCAGAGGAAGCGCCTTCTTTAAACATCATGTTGGCGGTCCGGAATTTTATGCCCCTGACATCGCCGTTCACATCCAGGGCAAATCCCGGAAGTGTCGTTCCGATGCCCACATTACCTGTGCCGGACATAGAATATAGATTACCGTTATTTATGGAAATGTTGTTGGGTACTTCACTATCATCATCCGGCTGGTCGTCGTCAGTTGAAGAAAACGCCATTGTGCCTAAAGCGCGAGTGCTTATATTACCGCTGCCATCGGTCATTAGCGCTGTGGTCTGACTGCCGGAGCTCAGGCCAGCGATCGATAGCTTAGAAAGTGGATTGGTCGTGCCAATCCCGACGTTGCCGTTTATCGCCAGCTTTGCTGTTCCCGGCTTATTATAGCCCATACCAAAGCTGCCGCTTGGATCTATGGTGAAATCATATGCCAGGCCGCTCCTGCCGATTGAAAAGGTATTCGGTACAAGGCCGTGCGTATTTTCACCGATCCCTATATCCCAGGCCTGTGTATCTCCGACCAGTTTTAAATAATTTTCGCCGGTGCCGGATACGGTTTTAGCCAATCTCAGCATGAACGTATCAGAGCCGTTACTGACCACATCCAGTTTAGCCGAAGGCGAAGACGTCCCGATCCCTGCATTGCCCGTGCCGGAGAGCGAATACAGGTTTCCGTTATTTATGGAGATATTGTTTGGGACCTCATTATCATCATCCGGCTGGTCGTCGTCGGTTGAGGAAAATGCCATCGTGCCTAAGGCGCGGGTGCTTAGATTTCCGCTGCCGTCGGTCATTATGGCCGTAGTCTGCGAAGCTCCGGAAAGGCCGGCAAGACGAACAGCTCCGGTGGTATGCAATTGAGCCGCAGGATTTGTAGTGCCGATGCCGACGTTGCCATTATTTGTTATCCGCATCTTTTCACCGGCCGCCGACCAACTATCAGTATTAAATCTAATATGATTAGGAGCGAATAATTCATAAGCTTGAGTATTGGCAACTGGAGCGTAAAACATTACAACATCTCTCATATATTCTGTTGCATAATTATTCGTATAGGCATATATTTGGAAATAAGTATCGTCGCCGCCTGCGCTTACTCCAAATTGAGCCACCGCGGCGCCGTCCGAATCTCTTATCACTTCCAACTTTGTCCCTGGTGCCGTAGTTCCAATGCCGACGCTACCGCCTGCCGTAACTATCAGAGGCGGATTCGGAGACGTTCCTACTTGTAACAGGCCAAGTGGCGCAGTGGTGCCGATGCCGACGTTGCCGGAAGAGTTAATAGTCATATGGTTGGCCTGCCCCACGCTTCCGCCCATTGAAAATCTAAGAAGGCTACCTGTGTTATCTATCCAAAATACTTGTTGTCCTTGTGTTGGTGGATTAAACTTAAGGTATGAATTCGCCTGGCCCGTATTAACATTCCCAATTTCAAGAGTTCCCGTAAGAGTTCGAATATTTCCATTCACATCCAAAACTGCCCCTGGCCCTGTGGTGCCGATGCCTACGTTGCCGCTTCCGTTAGGCATAAAGGCAAGGTGCTCATTGTTCACTGTAGTGATGTCAATGGGAACGCCGGAGAAGGTCAGGGTCCCGGTCATCGTATCGCCGCCGGAGGAGTTCATGTATCTTGAGTCCAGATCCGTTGTGGCTATGCCGGTAAGATGGCCCATGGTATCCAAGGTAATATCCTGGACGACCGTGCCGTTGGAGTTATCGGAGTTTGCCTGGCTTGAGGTGTCGGTATGGGCTACGGCATCCGCAGTGACGGTGATGCCTGTGCCGGCGCCTACGGATATGGTGTTTCCGGTTGAGGTAAGGCCGTCTCCCCAGGTATAGGCAGCAGCTCCGGTAAACTGGGTAAAGGCCAGGCCGGTGGAGTTCAATATGATGGGGGCGTTAGTGCTCATCACCCATGCGGTGTCCGCGTTGGCTGTACCTTCCTCGATGAAGACAGCGGCCTGCAGGACCTCGGCGGAATTATCAGCATCCGTTGCCCTTGTGGGCGCTCCGGTGGCATTGACGGTATAAATACCGTTCTCGGCCTGGCTGGCCTGGTTCTTGACGAGGATGCGGTCGCCTGTGGCTAAGGTTACTCCGTCTATGGCGTCGCCGTTCTCAAAGCTTGAGGCTAAGGTTCCGGAGCCGGTGGTTGAGGCCCTGACGGATTGTTTCCATTTAAGGCCGGCTATAGAGTTATCTATGTAGCTCTTGGCAGCGGCCTGGGACGGGATACGGGTGTTGGAGTTTGCGGCCAAAGTTGTATCCGTGTCCACGACGTTGGCGGCAAAGTCAGCGGTCTCAAGGTTTGAGATGGAGTTACCCGTGCCGTTGGCGTCAATGGTCTTGTTGGTGAAGGTATTGGTGGAACCGGCGGTCACATAGTCGGTGCCGGCGACAGCGTTAGAAAATCCTCCCGCTCCGTTACCTTTTAATATAGCGCTGCCGCTGGTGGCGGGTGCGTAGTCAGTGCCGGAAACCGCGCTGGAGAACCCTCCTGCCGCGTTACCTTTGAGTATTGCGCTTCCGCTTGTGGCAGGGGCGTAGTCAGTACCCGAGACGGCGCCGGAAAGCGCTCCGGAGGCGGCTTTAAGTATACCGTTAAGCGTTGTTCCTATGCTGGTAAGGCTGGATAGGCTTGAGACTGACGGGACAACGTAGTCAGTGCCGGAGACGGCGGTAGAGAGCGTGCCCGTTCCTCCGGAAACAGTATTCTTCAACAACCCGGTAGTGAGCGCTCCCAGAGACTGTTCATTAGTTAAAATCCCATTAGCGGTTCCTACAATATAATCGACGTTGGTAGGCGCGTTGACCGGCCAGCTGGTTTGAGTAGTGCCTCCCAGGCGTATGCCGCCTGAGCCCATATCCAGGGCAGCCAAAGGATTAGTAGTGCCGATACCGACATTGCCGTCGTATTTGATCCGCATCCTTTCATCCGCCGCTGAGACTATCGTATCGTTTACAGAATTCTGGTTCAAAAAGACTATGTCTCCTTTTCCGGCTCCGGCAGAATCGCGCACAGCGCCGATAAACTGCTTTGGATATAACCCGCCGTCCGCGTTACCGTAAGTAGATAACCGGATACCGACAAAATCTCCCGCGGCTGATCCGTAGTTCAATAAGGTCAATCCTCCGGTAACACTGTCAGTGCTAAGATCGGAATAAGATATCTGTAGTTGCGTTACAGGATTCTGCGCGCCGATGCCAATGAAACCGTTACTTCCCTTAAAGGACATGAAATTCTGATAGAGGGTCCCTGCATTATAGCGGTCCCATCTGAGGTCCACGCCGGAGCCTGTGTCAAGGGTCCTGGCGATGAAACCCCAATTCGGATCGGAGTTCAAACCGATCTTGAGGTCATTTTCCACTTCCAGTTTTGCCCCGGGAGTGGATGTGCCTATTCCGACGTTGCCGTCAGTAGCGACGAGGACGCCTTCGTTATTGCCGTCGTTCGAAAGCCAAAAACCGCTCATTTTAATATTCGTGGTGGCGGTATGGTTGCCTAAATTATCCGCACCCGCGGGAAGCGGCTGCCATGAACCTGATCCGGAATTGTCGGAAGTTAAAACCCATCCGGAAACAGGCGAACTGGTCATCTGGATCCCGGACATTCTCGCCGTGCCGTTAACGTCCAGCCGCTGCGCCGGTGATGTCGTTCCCACGCCCACATTACCTGATGCCATAATTAATAAAGGCGCGTTGGGGGAAGTACCGACCTGTAAAAGGCCCACGGGTGAGCTGCCTCCCAAACCTATGCCTACTTTGGCGCCGGTTATTTTAAGGTTGTTCAAGGTGTCGTCGAATTCAATAAGCGGGCCGGCAGCCTGGCCTATCTGGCCGCCGTTGGCAAGGGTGATCCTGTTATTGGTATCAGAGCTCGCTCCTACGCCTAAACGCAGAAGTTGTATCCCGCCGTTAACGTCGGTTGAAACTATTGAGGCGGCTACTCCCGGATTAGAAGAGGAAGTAATGGCGTGGGTATGGTTATTCGCGGATGAGTTTGAGCTGGATACGGTAAGCGTTCCCGGAGTACTCAGAGCTACTGTATCCGTTCCTACGGAAATGCCGTCGCCTGCTCCTACATTTATGGTATTGCCCGTCGCCGATAAACCGGCCCCCCAGGTATAAGCGGAGGCTCCGGTGATCGGTATCCAGACCGTTCCGTTAAATACATAAGCAGATACTTCATCGTCGATCAAAACGGCGTCGGAGATCTCCGCGTCTTCAAAAACCCATGAGGAACCGTTCCATTCGGTTAGATCCAGGTCATGGCCGGACCAATCGCCAGTTGCCCCGGAAGCGATCAAATACCTGTCACCTGCCGCGGGCGTGCCGGGAGGAGTACCTGAATCCTTGTCTTTTACCGATTCTTTCCAGGAAAGCCCGGATACCCTGTTATCCACGTACTGTTTACTGGTCAAGTCAGCGGCCTCATCGTCTCCCAACCTTCCTTCCGCGTTCAGGTCGGAATACGCGGAATAACGGTCTGTGGAGAGGGTGCCCGCGACTTCTGTGGTGGCCAAATCTATAGCGTCTGTAGTAGAGCCCGAACCGACAAACTTGGAAGCGGTAAGCGTATCCGAAACTTCATCGTCTGCCCAGTCAAAAACAAGAGTTCCCGTATTGGTGAGGTGATTTTTGGGGACTGAAGTATCGTCGGAGATAAAGGCTGAATCATTGGTCAACTGGGAAATATTGGTATTCGCCAGGTAGGTTGAACCCAAGCCCGCGAGCTTGCCGGTAGCGTCGATCAGGTTTACATTTCCTGAACCGAATTGAGCCGCTCCTTCAACATCAAGCGGCGCCCCCGGGGAAGTGGTGCCTATACCGATATTGCCGTCCGCTTTCTTTATGAAAAGTTGGTCGGCGTTTACCGAGAAATTTCCTGTTGCCGCCAGGTTAGTGGAAGCTCCTGTCAAAGCGATATCTGTGTCCCCGATGGATAAATTCCCGTTCACAGCTAAGGTTGTTTCCTGATCGGTTGTTAAGGACCCGGAAGTGAAGTTATCCGAAGTATCGGATCTTAAGAATTGAGAAGAATCTAAATTATCCAATAAATTAGCGTTCTCCACAGCTGGCAAGCTGGAGACGTCCACCCAATCTATCCCGGAGCCAGTGGCGGAAAGGACCTGGCCGCCGCCGCCCGCTTCGTTATTCGCGTCGTATAAGGCACCCGTAAGACGCATATTCCCGGTGACATGCAGTTTTTGGCTGGGGCCGGTTGTGCCGATGCCAATGTTGCCGTCATTTAAGATCACCAGCTCAGGATTGACGCTGTCGGCGTCTGAATTTGTATACATTCTTATGCCGTTATTTTGAGCCGTACGGATCCCAAATTCGCCATTATTATAGGTAATAGAGTTTTGGTCGCTTCCGGCTTCGCCGCCGAACCTTAATTTTCCTCCTGCGGAGCTTGTGCCTATGTTGACTATACCGACCCCCCGCACATCTATCGCGGCCTGCGGGCTGGTTGTTCCGACGCCTACGTTGCCGTCGCTGCCTTTTATGAATAGTCTCCACAAATTGTTGACAATATCCTTGATCTCAAAACCGGCGGCGCCTTGATTATGGCCGATCGACCACTGGTCCTGCGCCGTTGTCCCGGTACTGAATCTCATCAAAGAATTCCCGGTAGAATCGCTCCTCCAGACCCTTAATCCCGCATTCGCGTCGGAATGAGCGACATCCAAAGCATAAGCCGGGCCGGTTGTCCCGATGCCGACATTGCCTAAAGCATCAATGCGCATTTGTTCTATCCCGCCTGTAGCAGCCGCGATCATAGAGTCAGCCGGGGCAAAAAAACCGGTGTTATCAACCGCTGAGGAAGAATAGAGCAAAATCGCCGGCCTGCTGGCCGCGCCCCCCTTGATCCTGAATTTCTTGCTTGAATCATCCATAAGGATCCCGGTGTCAGCGATCCTCGCGATTGTAGCGCCTCCCGAAGATAAGCCTATCTGGTTATCTGAAACTTTAAATATCCCGGTATTGGCGGCTGAGTTAAAGGCAATAGAAGGAGCGCCCTCGGAACCGTCATTGATAAAAATATTTCCTCTTACATCTAATTTGGCAACGGGATTAGTTGTGCCGACTCCGACATTGCCGCTTTCCGCTGTAAGATACGTACTACTGTTAACGGTCAATTCGTTGCTGATCGTTAAATTATTCAAGGTCATATTCACGCTGGGGGCATTCAGGCTTCCTTCGACGGTGAGCGTATCGGCGGATGCGTCTCCCAGCCAGGTTGAGCCGTCAACTTCCAGGTTCCCCGCGATATAAACGTCTTCTCCGGTATCCGCATGCCCTACCCCGGATTCGGCGGAGGGCAAACCCACCTGAAGGCGCGCCG
>JAQTTS010000210.1 GCA_028710655.1 Dehalococcoidales bacterium | reverse complement strand
GCCCAACTTCCACCTGGCGACAAGATTGGGGAGAGTGGGAGGCGATCAGGGACATCGTTCAGAACGCCCTGGATGAGTGTGAGTATTACACATACGGCTATGATGACGAAGGGCTATACATTCGTGACGTAGGCAAGGGTATAGCCGTCGCCGACTTCCTGCTCGGACCACCCAAGTTGAAGCCGGATTACGCCCGCGGCAAGTTCGGTGAGGGTATGAAGATCGCGGCTCTTGCCCTGCTTCGCCTGGGGTACTCAGTCAGGATTGAGACCAAAGGCAGGGTGCTGTGGGTCGTCTTCATCGAACAGAAAACCAATGGACATGCCCGAACGTTGGCAGCTTTGTGGAAACCGAATGGACGGGCGCACGGGACCTGCTTTCACATCATTGGCTATTGCGGTACTGCTTTTGAAGACAGGTTCGCCGTGAATCTGCCGATAAAGGCTATCGTAAACGAGGGACCCAGTCTTCTCCTCCAGCCTATCCGGCGTTTCAACCAGCTCATCCGGTACGATTTTGGGAACGGTGAGTATGGCGAGATGGTTGAGGCCGTGGGAATAAAATCGGTAGGCACATCACGCATCTTTGCCCGGGACATCTACATGAGAGACATTAACAGTCCCTACGGCTATAACTTGTGGAGCTTTAATATGGCTCCGGATCGCCACGGGCCCAAGAACGAGCCTGACCTCTGGACGGATATCGGCAGGCTCTGGTGCTGTGTCACCAAAATCGAGCACCTGCAGGTATTCCTCAAGATGGTAAAGGAACCACCGTTGCTGGAAGCTGACGAAACCCGCTATGTCAATATGGGTTCCTGGGATATGGGGCGAGAACCGTTAACTGGCAGAGACTATACTGATTTCGTCCGAGAGAACGCCCCGGTGTGGCGGGAAGCCTGGCGTAAAGTGATAGGCGAAAACGCGGTGATCCGTACCAGCGAGCGGCTCGATAGCATGGTCAGACACCTCGGCTATGAGTCGGTAAGCCTCCAGCATTCAGTGAGGGATACCCTGGGCAGGGCGATCACCACCGATCGGGACCTGGTCAGAGAATCTCAGGCTCGTCTCAGGGAGGTGGAAGTCATCCCTGATGAGAAGCTGGAGTTCCGCCACCGGGCTCATATCAAGCTGGCCCGAGCGATAACCGCAAAGGTGTACCCCTATTCGCCGCCCTCCGGAGTCTATGTTGCCGTTATTCCTCCTGCCAGCGATTTGAAGCGCACTGCTGGCATGTACAGCACGGGCACCGGTGAGGTCTATATTTCGCTGGAAATGATGGGGCGATGCAAAACCATGATTGACACGCTGGTTCATGAGTTGGCGCACCACCGGCAATTCCGTAGCTATGGTGAGGCAGATGACCTCACTCCCTTGCATATGGAGGCCATGCAGTGGGTAGCCGCTGAGGTGGTCGAGGCAACTGCCAGCGGTGCGCTGGACGAGCTGCTAAAGGAGGTGGTCTGGTAGTGTACCAAACGCAACAGCAGCAGACGAACGACATTATCGGCTTTGGCCTGTTCATCATGTTCATGGGAGTCATGCTCGGGCTGATAAAGAGCCTGGTAGCCGATACCACGGAGCCATCCAGAGAGTATTTGCCCATGACCCAGGATAAAAAGCCTCTGGTTACGGTTACATGTCCGATATGCAATAAGGTAATAGCGGTCCCGGACTATAACTCAGTGACCAGGACGGATGCTTTGAGAAGGCACATCGACCTGGAGCACAAACAGGGCAGGTTTCAGCCCCAGGTGCTCATTGAGGGCGGCGAAGCAGTTCCAGCAGAATACCGTGACCTCATTGGCTTCCTGCGCGGTCCCCTTCCGGAGTATAGCCTTATGACACTCATGCCGGCGGTGGAAGTGGAAACGGGAGAGAAGAAGATAGACGCCGTCATGAAGCAGCTCAAGGCCGGCGTTGAGGGCATCCAGGACAGCTACCAGTTTCGCCTTTTTCTCACCACTATGGCGAAGTTCCATGACTACTCTATCGGCAACCAGATTCTCATCATGTTGCAGAAGCCGGAGGCTACCCGGGTCGCCGGTTTCAACACCTGGAAGGACTTGGGCCGCTGGGTGAAAAAGGGTGAAAAGGGTATCGCCATACTGGCGCCGGTTATGCCGCCGAAGACGAAGGCGACTTGTCCCGCTTGCGGTGCCGAAGTTACACGAACAGCTAAGTTTTGCCCTGAATGCGGGCATGGCCTGGGTTCCGGTACAGAACTGGAAATTAAGCAGCCTCGTTTTTTCAGAGTGGTGCACGTTTTTGACCTTGCCCAAACGGAAGGTGACCCGCTCCCCGAGTTTGAGGTGCCGGTGCTCACGGGTGAGGTTAACGAGGAGCTTTTCAACAAGTTGTTAGACCTGATGAAGACGAGAGGTATTCGGGTGAGCTTCGAGCCCAGACCGCACCAGGACCCAGGTATAAAAGGTCAATATTCCCACGGCGAAATATGGGTAAGACCGGAGGAGCCGAGGGCGCAGCAGCTCAAGACTCTGGTTCATGAAATAGCCCATTATTACTCGGAAGGCGTGTTTCGGATACCGCGTCAAGATGCGGAGACTATTGCCGAGAGCGCCGCCTATGTCGTTGGCGCCCACTATGGCTTTGATGCCGGTGTCCGGTCATTCCCATACGTGGCTCTTTGGGCGCAGGATAAGAAGGTGCTTGACCGGAATTTGAGTTCCATACGTGAAGTGGCTACCACGATAATGAATGACCTGGAGAAAGGGAAGTAATCCTGATGTATCAGCCGCAGCAAACAGGAGTCGTAGTGGAGATGGCGAGGGCGATGGATGACGGACGGCTGACCACTCTGGAATCGCAAAGTATAGTGGATGCAGGACTAGCCTTCGGCCTGTCATTGGTCTTCGGTACGGTTCTGGGAGTACTGGTGAGGTCTCTTGTCACCGAATTGCTGGAGCCGACGGAAGAGAAAGTGGTACAGCCGGTTATTGACTTCATTTTGCCGGCTACTGAGTTGGACACCCTGGACAGGCTAATTCGTGAGAAGAAGAACGATCTGAAATGGGAGAAGTGGCCGCATGGATCGGCCAGCGACGCGAGAAAGGCCGTCTACAAAGACATCCTGGAAGGCTTTCGTACCGTAGCTGAGGCCAGAGAGTACGTTGAGGGACTCCCTGAGGATAATGTCATCTACACCGCCCGTGGCGACGAGATTCCCTTCTCCCTCATTAAAAACATCATTGCCGATATTGAAAGAAATCCCTGGATATCACCATTCAGATCAGAACCAAGGGAGAAAAGCTGGCAGCCGCCGCTTCTGCCGCTTGTGATCAAATGCGCCTGGTGCGGTAAGTGCATGGGCGAAAAAGAGCCTTACGAGGATAAATCGGTAACACACGGCATATGCCCGGAATGCCGGGCAAAATACTTCCCGAAAAAGAATGACTTGTTGCCCCAAACCCATCACTCCATTCCGCGAGATGACCTGAAACGGATAGCCGGTAAGTATGGTTGGTGGGCAGCCAGGCAAGCCGAAGCACTTTGTCCGCATAACGATGTAACCTGCGTGGAGCGAGAGGCTAAGAGGCTTTATGAAGTAGTCAAACACAGGATGGCAGCATGACGATGCTCAGACCCAGCCGCGGTGGATATGTCAGGCCTTTTGGCTGCGGCTGGTTTATCAGAGAATTCCTCCTCGGTCATGGTCCGGGAGAGACAACCACTATCGACCCGGCTGCTGGCGCCTGCCAGGAAGATATTTTCTATCATTATAAGCTCGCATTGCACCGGGCATTTGCTGAAGATACCACCGCTCGTGAAGACGAAGCCAGGGTCAAGTCTAGGTTACCCGCGTACTCCCCTAAAGAATATGACGAGAGGGTCGACTGGCATTTCCGGCGCATCCCTTACAAGCTGGTGAAGTCCCGCTACCATAGCTTCCAGCGGTATTTCCACTGGCTCAAGCAGCTCAAGTGGGTTGAATTAACCGGTGAAGAGGAACCTTCAAGTATGCAGGAGGTGACTGAAAACCACCCTGCTACCCATCCCCGCAAGCTTTATAGCCTGACCAGGGAAGGCATAGAGGCTTCCGATGAGGACTGGTCACACCCGCAGCGAGTGCTTTATCCCACCATAGATGAAGTGCCGATAGAGGATTATTTCAAGGAGAAGAGAAAGGAACGGAAATACCGCCGGCGCAGGAAAGAAGAAAGGTTTCTGAGGCCATTCACTGCCGGACAGTTTATCCGCGAATATCTGATGGGACTCGGCCCGGAGAATTCACCGAGCATCGACCCGAGCGAAGGCGACTATAGTGAACACATCTTTGCCTGCTACAAGGAAGCGCTACGCCGCGTCTATGCCAGAGATGCCATCGCATGGGAGGACGAAAAGAGGCACAGGAAGAACCTTGAACCTTATTCGCTGGTGGAATATGCCGAGCGCCTG
>JAQTTS010000209.1 GCA_028710655.1 Dehalococcoidales bacterium | reverse complement strand
TGGTTATTCTGGTGGCTGATTTACGGACAACAACCATAAATAAATTTAGGAGGTAAAAATTCATGCCTTATGGAGTTTATACAGCAGGCACCGCTGGGGATGAAGTCTCCAGCACCTATGAAGGCAGGCACTTGACCTTCAGCGAATCTCAGTTGACTCATCCTACCCATGCAGACGGGTTTGTCGACAAGGGCGACCCCGTACTGGTAGGGGAGAATATCGTCGGCGTTGCATTTCTGGATGCCGCCGCTGCCACCGATTTAATTCCCATTGACACCGAGGGCATTTGGCAGTTGTCTGTAGTGGCAACTAACCAGAATGGCAATAGCGCAGTGGCTGTCGGCGATGAACTTTTCATCAACAAGTCCACCTGCATCATCAGCAAGAACTACGATAAAAATGTGAGCGTCCGATTTGGTTATGCTCTCTATCCGATTACCGGTGGCGCGACCGATGTCATCCCTGTTAAAGTTCATTTCGACCCTGATGATGAATTAGAGCAGGTTGGCGTGTCTGCGACTGAAAGGGAAATGGGCACAACCCTACAGCACGCGAGAGAATACCGCTATCGCTCCACCAAAACGAGCGGTATAGCACGGCTTGGCTATTGCGCCCTTTCACTGGCGGGAGCCGGAGTGTCCGGTGATGTCTGGAGAAGGCGTTGCATAGTTGAGGCTGTAGGTGTGGCTACCGCCATGGGCGGACATGATGGCCTTGAGTTTGACGCCGATGGCACCATTACTGGTCTCGGTGTCGGCCATCGCGCCACTTTCATGCAGCCTAACCGAGCCGCTTTCGCCACCATCGCAGGCGGTATGTCCGAACTGTGGGCGGAGGGGGCTTCCACTGATTTTGGAGCAGCGACAGTCCATAGCATCCACCGCTTTGTGATGGACGGCGACCCGACTGGCTGTGCGACTGCTGACAACGTTTTCGAGTTCGTCAACCTGAGCGCCGTTCAGTACGCTGCTAACACGGACACACCCGACCATGCGCTGCGCTGCATCATCAACGGCAACATCCGCTATATCATGGTCTCCGAAGCCCAGAGCTAAAAAGACTAACCAGAAGGAGTTGGATATGGATTTCTACGCTGAGCAGGAAAAACGGAAGCAAAAGAACCTGGCTGAAATCGGGCAACTGGTAGACGAATACTACCAGCTAAGCCATCAAGTGGAGTCGTGTCAAAAGCGAATGGCTGAGATAGACAAACTTGTGGCCGAGAGAGAAGCCAGGTTACATGAGCTTGACCAGTCTCAACGTAACTTCAATACCTATTTAGCTGTCAAGGAAAAGGCGGTAACTCTCGACGATATTAAAAAAGGCGTCGAGGCAGCCGCAAAACAGTAGCCCATCCTGGTTCCTTACCTGGAAGCCCGCCATTGAGCGGGTTTTTTGTTACTCGAAGGTTTCCAAAAAAATCAATATGGAGGTTTAAAACATGCCTGAACAACTGTTGTTCGCAGAAACCATAAAAGAGGCCGAGCGGTACTTTACTAACCGCGAAATGGGGCGCCAGTTCACCGATGAGCAGATAAAAGAGTGTGTCGACCTGCTCAATAATGCCAAAGGGCTTTCCCCTCATCGCAGGGAGTTCCTTATCCGTGAAGCCCTGACCACGTCCGACTTTCCTTACCTGTTCGGCGATGTGCTGGACAGACAGGTACTGGCGGCCTATAAAGCCGTTGACCCTGTCTGGAAGCTCTTTACCCGGTCCGGTAAAGTCCCGCGCATCTATCCGCAAACCGGCGGCTACCGCTTTGCCATGACTGGCGGCGACCAGTACCTGGCCGAAGTCGCAGAAAAGGGCGAATACCTGGCCAGCGAGCGCACCGAGACTCGTTATCCGGTCTATGTCAAGAAATATGGCCGCCAGTTCGATATTTCCTGGGAAGCCCTTGTCAACGACGACCTGGGTGCGTTACAGGACACCCCTGAGAGATTCGCGCGTGCGGCTATCAGGACTGAGCATCGCCTGGTTTCCGGTGTATATGTAGCTGACCTGGTGGCTGCCGCCAACCTGTACGCTGCTGGAAACGCCAACTCCGGCGCTCTTCCGCTGACCATTGCCAACCTTGAAAACTCAATAGAGGCAATGATGGCCTTTGTGGATGCCAACGGTGAGCCGATAATGAACCGCCCGAAATACCTGGTTGTCGGTCCCGGCCTGGAATTCACCGCGAGGCAGATACTCACGTCGACGACCAAGATGTGGGTAGAAAGCCCCGGTGCTGGTGCCGCGGTGAGGCCGTTCCCGACCTCAAACGTGGTGTCTCAATTTGGCCTGGAGTTGGTGGTTGACCCGTACATCCCGATTTATGCTCCGAACGCCGTACTGTCCTGGTTCCTGTTTGCCGACCCGAAGGACATTGCCGCTATGGAAACTGACCGCCTTATCGGGCACGAAAATCCCGAAATCTGCATGAAGGCCAGTGATAAAGTGGCCATCAGCGGAGCACCCATGTCGCCCATGTCCGGCGACTTCGCTACCGATAACGTCTTCTATCGTGTGAGAGACGTTTTCGGCTGCAACAGGCTTGACTGGAGAGCTACCTACGGGCAGTTGTCCAACGTCTAATTGACTGCGGTTACTTCGGAGCCGGGCGGGTTACTCCTTCCTCGCCCGGCTCCGGTAGCCGGTTAGGGGTAAGGCATGACAGCTAGTTACGATTTAGCCACAGATATTGGACAAATTCGCCTTTTAATTGGAGATACCGATGTAGTTCCTGCCACCGATGCCCATTTCACCGATGAGGAATTGCAGGTGTTTCTGACGCTAGGCGGCGGTGTCTATATGGCTGCTGCTATGGCGCTGAAAGCCTGGGCAAAGCAACTGTCGGGTAATATGACCTCCGAGCATATAGGCGATTACTCATATACCAAAAAGGAAGTCGATAACATGCTGGCTATCGCAGCGAATTATGAAAATCTCAGTGCTACAATTCCCGCCGCCGACTGGTCTGAGATGGACTTGGTTGATTACGGGGAGGGCGAGGACTAATGAGCTTTGCGTCATTACTCATCAATACCTGTACTATCAGGCGTTTTACAGCGGGTGCGGTTGACGCTTATGGCAATTCTGCTAAAGCATGGGCTGACCACCTTGTAGATGAGCCGTGCAGATGGTCAACGCCTTCCAACAGAGAGGTCAAAGTCGGTGCTGAGGTTGTACTGGCCGATATTTTGCTTTTCCTGAATGACGTGGACGTTACCGAACAGGACAGAATAGTAATCGGCACGACAACGTATGAGATTTTATCAGTTGTCAGACGGCAAGACAGCGTTACATCCTCCCACCACAGGGAATTATTTCTCAGGACTGTAAAATAAAGGACTGTCAAGGAATGAAATTCGATGTTTCTGTGGAAATCAACCTGAAGGATAAGGAGTTCATGGGGCAGGTGCGGGAATCGGCCAAATCCGCACTCAAAGACATAGTAATTGACGTGGAGCGTGAGTCCAAAGAGAACAGCCCCAAGCGGACGGGTAATAACATGCGCTCGATTACATCGGATTTGGGACCGGGCGGCGAGCTGAACTTGGAAGAATTGCAGGGCGCAACCTATTCCACTTCAGGCTATGGCGGCTACCTGGAAACAGGTACGAGGTTTATGGCAGCCAGACCCTACATGAAGCCCGCCGCCGACCAGAACTTCACCGAAGAAAAGGTCGGCGAGCGTATTAAACATTATCTGGGAGAGGCGTAATGGCAATATGACTACTATGGTTAGCTATCGTACCTCGGCTTATTCCGAATTTTCTCTCTATCTCTCTAAAGGAAAGATGGTTACTTAAATCGCGCTCAATGAGTATCCTCTTAGGCGAGGAACAAACAATACACTGGCCTTTATTATTGCCATTGAGATGATGTGTCTTTATATGAGAAGAGCGCACTGCTAGTTCAAGGTTTTCGATTCGATTATCTGTTTTAACCCCGTTCTTGTGATGAACAATTTCCAAAGGTAGCAAAAGCCTACCTAAAGACCTTGCCATTGCAAGGCGGTGTTCCATAACGTAGCCTGCTTTATTAGCCATAGGGTAATAGGGGTCATCGGGATATATTTTAACCTCAATATATCCGTGCATTTGGGCCTTACCACCCTTCCATGTTCGGTTATTTGTACCCCTATGAGCAAGACTCATTTTTAGTAGGGTTTCAGGAGAATGTTTTAACCCTTTGTGGCTTAAACCCAGTTTCCTACCCTTAATTAAGCGAGAGCAGTCAATGCATAAAGTACTATCAGGCTTACCAAATATTAATCTTACCCATCGTTCCTTACCACATTGTTCGCAGGTGTGCCAAAGGAAATAACTGTTAGGCGGATTTTTACCGATGTCAGTTCCCTTACGTATATCTAACACAATAATTACAGTATACCACTAATGGAGATAAAATGATAGGAGATTGTAATGCCATTTTAAGAGCGTACCTAGTGAGCCAGGCGAGCCTTACCGCC
>JAQTTS010000208.1 GCA_028710655.1 Dehalococcoidales bacterium | reverse complement strand
GGTTAGCTCGTGTGCAGAGTAATCCATAGCCCACACATACAGCACTTTCGCATCTGTGCTCACTCTCAGCACCTTCCTGTTCGTGTACATCGCGTCATCAATTCTCAGCCAGCACATCGCTAATCCTCTTTGGTGAGTATGCCTATCCCTTGGGCCAATACGAGAAGTAGGTCTATAGACTCATCTTCGCAAACTCCGTCACAATCTGTATCGCCCAGAGGACAATCCTCACAACTCCGCCCCTTTATATTAAGGTACTCCATCAGATGCAGCGCCTTCTCTGCACGTTGTTCTCGTGGTGTCGCCAGTGCTTCACTCATTGGCACCCCCTTAACAGATTTATCGCCTCTACCAACTCATCTCTGAAATGGTCTGCGTAACACGCCTGGTCTTCGTACTCTATCCCCCGCTCTACCCTCTCATCGTATGTCTCAATAATCTCCTTACAACTCTCAATGAACTCAGGGATACTAGGTACGCGTGCTCTCATCATTTCCTCCATTCCATTCCTTCAATGCCTCTGCTATCAGGTCTACAGCACGGCCCCTATCTGTACCAGTGCCTCTTTCACGCCATACACCACCGCTACCTGCCCTTTCCACTTTACGTGCCAAGCCTCCTCTGCAGCGTTAAGGATTTGGAAGGGCATCTTCACTTCCATCAGGTAGTTGTGGCCGTGGTAGCCCACAACCAGGTCAGGACAACCACGGCCAACCTCATGCAGAGATTGCACACTTGCCCCCACCTTACGCAACGCCGCCATTATCTCTGCTTGATTAGCGTCGGTCCTCTTCGCCATCTACTTGCTTACCTGGCTGTTAAGGTAGTCCCTCTGCTGCATTAGCATCTTCTGCAATGCCGCAGCCTGATTCTGTGTGAAGCCCCTGGTCCTGGCGCATTGCTCGCGCACCCCGTCAAGGTCGAACTGGTCCTTGCTCTGCGCTATGTTCTCCCAACAGATGATAAAGTCTGTACGCTTCTGGCCCTCCTTGACCTCAGGCATCCCTACTGGCCTTGGCTTATTCTGTGTTGGCTGCGTAGGCTGTGCTGGCCTTGTCCTCTGCACAGGACTGTCAGCCACAGTGCCACCCTCGTCTAGCTCCACCGCAAATTGCGTCCCATAGCCCAAATGCGCCAGCGCACGACCCACCGCTTTTGTCTCCGCCTTCTCAACATAGTCTCTGAAATCCCCCTTTGTCTCGCTGCCGTAGCCAGTGGCAAAGCCACCATCGGGGAAGTGCACCGATGCCTTGAACACGGCAGAGTTGTCATCATACCGCTCAAGCTGAGTATCAATCGTCGCGTCGGGATGCTCAGCACGCAGCCAGGCTATCCGCCACTTGACCTCCAGATACTCCTTGCCCTGCAATTGGGTCAGATACTTGTTAGGGTCGAAACTCTTCTCTTCAGCCAATTCTCACTCTCCTTTTCCTCACTGCCGCTATTGCGTCATCAGCCAGTAGCACTATCGCTAATGCCACCGCAAACCAGAACACCATTGAGACTGCTAGGTCGAGCACCATCACTCCCCCTTAAAACGGAATAACCTCGAATGTGCCCTCTACCACTGGTATCACCTGGTGCACGTGCCAGTTGCTATCGACCACAATCCTGTACTCCTTGCCCACTTCGGGCTGCTCTGGCGTGGCGTTGCGGCACCAGTTCAGCCATTTGTCATCACCCTCCACCTTGAATCCATACCTGCCGAGTTTTGTCACAGTCCCGTAGAACCAGACACGCTGCTTCTCATACTGCCGAGCCGTCTGCTTCCGGTGCGCGAAACGCCAAGCCTCAAAGTCGTGGGCATCCGACACTCGCCCCTCCAACGCCCTCAGTTGTGCTTGCTGCCCTTCCCATTCATCAGTACTGTGCTTCAGCCCCTCTGGTGTGACCGTCACGATTGCCCGCTCCTCCTTTCACTCTGGCTATCCCTTGCCAGCCGCTTGACACTTTGACACATACTTGACAAGCCTCCCCACTCCTGCTATCATGCCCACATGGGAAGCGCAAGAGGGTCCCCGATATTTTTGTTTCTTTGGACATTCTTACTGTAGTGAAGTACTTACTATGGTAATTATGTCAAGTTGAGGGCTTAGCAATAACCCTTCTTGAGCCACCTCCACGCAAGTATGTTTTGGTTTCTTTGGGAAATACATCGCCCTCAGAGGGGTTCTGAGGGGCTTAACGCAGGCTGCTAGGCCCGCACTCGGTAAGAGGCTTGCCGATGTAGCACTGTTGACGGAGGAACTTCCACCGTGTCTAGTTATGTTATGAGGGGAGCAAACAGAGGAAGCCAGAGTGCAGCGCGTGTTGTTTGGGAGGAAAACACGTCTTGGGTTCAATTGCCGCCTCCTCTGCTTGCTTTTCTATATTGGTATACTACTACTGTGGTGAACTCAATTCAAGGGTTTACTAGCTGAATGTAAGAAAATAGTACTAATTTCCTACTTCGGTTACCGCTCTGTCACCCAACGGACACTTCACAACAGTAGCAATCTGGTCACTAATGTGCTATTATAGTGAAAGAGAGATTATGTTAGTTAGGAAGGTGTTCCGATGGGACAGTATGTTGACATCAAACTTGATGGGAGGCAGGTCGCACAACTAAGACGCACGGCGGGACTGACACAACTTGAGTTAGCCACGAAAGCGGGGTTGTCACCAGCGTACATCTCGAAACTCGAAGTGTCCCCAGCAATGAGGACCGCGTATGGCACGGCGGGGAAGCTGGCGCATGCCCTCGAAGTGGAACTGAATACTATCCTGGTTGACCCTATTCCCACTGAGATAGGCGGAACTTGTGCATTCGCTGATGCCCTGCTCGCCAAGTGCATGTCCTCAGCCGCCACACTACCGCCGGAGAAACAAGCATACGTGGGGCGGATAATGGCCCCACTGATTGAGTTAGCCAAGCTGGAATGTAGCGCAGCTTAATTGCCAGGCTCAACTGGCAGAAGGAGGAATGGTGCAAGACCTGGAAGAACTCTGGGACTGGTGTAAAGAGAACTGGTTCTTTGCGGCATGGCTGGGTACCAGTATCGTTGTAGTCTTATGGATGCTTGTCACAGGCGAAACTATTCCTGCTAGCGAGAACCCCTGGAAATGAAAAGGACTAGGGGCTATCACTAGCCCCTAGTCTAAAAGGAAGGGAGAGAACCCGCCTCCGCTCAGGAGGCAGGGACCACATCTTCCTTCTTTCTAAAGTAGAACTGCAATACCAATGTCCAGGCCATTATCGTTGCCCCAATCACTTCACCTGGCATCACCGCGCCCAGGCACTTCTCCAGGAAACAATTACCCACCCACAAGCCAGGCACACCCACCATCACCATCAATGCTATCCTGTCATTCCAGGTCTTCCAGCCCATCTCTCACTCCTTCCCTAATTCACACCTATGTCCATAGCGAACTGCCAGGTCACAGGCCGACTGTCGCTCACCCCGAACAGCCACCATTGATTCTGACTCTCCCAACCCAACGTCGCCAGCGCCCAATCATCATCTGTCACGGCAGTACCAGTGCAAAGTAACCTCACCTTATTGATAGGCCAGTCCCCCAGCGTGTGGAAGTGCCCCATCAAAGCCACCTCCACAGGGAACAGCCCAGTTGTCGCCCATTTAGTTAGCCGCGATAGCATACCGTAGAATGGGATACCGCTGTAGCTGTGTATATCGTGCCCATGATATAGAAGGACATCATGCCCCCTCACCTTAATCTTGCGCAGGAAGGGCATCTCCCCCTTGACAGGGAAGCCCACGGGGATACTGTCTCCGCACATCAGTTGCAGGTATCGGTACATCACTCGGTCCCAGTTTGCCCCGACTGCCGCTCCGTGTCCGGCTCGCCCGTGGTTGCCAGGGGTGGCCTCTAGTCGCACATGCCCCCATACATCCTTCTGTCGCTTGAGCCAACCGTGCAACAGCACCGCTAGCTGATTAGCCTGCTCTTGCACGTCGCTCTCAGCTTGCTCGTGCGGCTGCCCCGCGTATATGTCCGTGCCATCATTGGCATCGCCCAGGCAGCACACGGCCAACTCATCAAAAGCATAGTCACTCAGTAATCCCCGAATCTCAGCCAGCTTGCCACCCAGAGCATCCATCCTTTGCCCGAATATGCCAGGGTCGAACGTGCGGGTACGCTTGCCATAGTGCAGGTCACTCATCACCAGCACCGCAGTCTCCCTCTGCTTCTCTCCCATTACCCCTCCATCAGTCTACACACACCATCTATGAAATCCTGGTAGGGGAACATCCCCCCAGGGTCACTCTTGCCACACCTGATGCCTTGTGCCGTATCCTCGTGCCGCCTGATAGTCTGCCGCGAAGCCTCTAGCCCGTACTTCTTGAACCAGCCCGCCACCACCCATTGCCCTATCTCTATCTGCCAGTCCGTGTAGTGCGCCCCTGGCAATGGTTGCGTGAACTCGATACTCAGCCACCACGGATTGTCCTCTTGTGCG
>JAQTTS010000011.1 GCA_028710655.1 Dehalococcoidales bacterium | reverse complement strand
GTAAGACCGACACCGAGATAGGTGTAGAAGGATGCTTTCTTAAAGATATCCTTCGTGGTGAGCTTGCCTTCCTCGATGCGCTTGTTGTCCCACCATTCGGAAAGAGTGACGGCGCCACCATAGACAACTTCCCCAAAGTCCTCGATCCTGATCATGTTTTCCTCCTTATTTTAGACTACCGCACTCGACTTATGCGGTTGGGGCGAGCACTCTGCTAAAAGGAAGAGGGGGCGAGCCCTCAGACCTCTCAGTCGAGAGTGCTCGCCCCCTCTTTGATTATTATTACTTTAAAACTAAATTGGGTATTTGTCAAGTGTTTAGGCGATAGAACTAACCTACCCTGAATAAATTATCTCTCTCCATGTGATCCACTTGAGAACCGTTGACAGTCAAGTCTAGATCTATGTCCCTGGTCGCATCTCCAGAGATATATGTAGCCCGATGACTAAAGAGCATAATCTCAGTTGAATTTCCGGGAACTATAAGATTCCCACTCCTCTCATCCAATACATCCCCACTACCTATTAACGCACCCTGCATAATTGTGGTCCTAAGTGATGCGACAACACTAGCTACCCCTCTATTAGTGATAGGAATGGTAATATCAACTTGTGCACCATCATAGTACTGATATCTGGGAACAGTGGGTTCGCCGATACTCAAATCATAAGCCCCGCTTATGGTAAAACTCGCTGTCGCTACGTTCCCGTAAGCATCAGTAGATCTTAGTGTATAAATGCCATCCGGATCGTTATCCATGAAAGAGCCGGAGCCTGCTCCTGCAGAGTCAGAGGATTTAACGACCCAACCCCCGGTTTCCACTACTGTGAGAGTTACCCATACATTAGGAGGAAAACCTGAAAAGGCATACGATACAATCCCTTGGGAATAATTGACACTGAGACTAGGGAGAGGGGCGGTACCGCTCTCCACGCGGAAAACATCATCATCCTCGGTATGGTCCACCTGAGAGCCGCCGACCGTCAGGTCGACATCCACGTCCCGGGTGGCATCCCCGCCTACATCCTGCGCCGTGTACGTGAACACCGCGTTCTGCGTGGAATTCGCCGGCACGGTTACGCTCTTGTTCTGCACATTCAGAATAGAGCCGCTGCCGACAAGCGCCCCCTGCATGATCGTGACCTTGACGTTGCCCGATATCGAGTATTCAGTATTGTTGGAGACCGGCACCGTGATGGTCACCACCTCGCCAGGCTGGTAACTGTACTTGTTGGTGTTGATAACCCCAAGCGATAAAGAACCACTAACCACTTTGACAGCATTCGCTAAATAGAAATGGAGGTCTCCCCCCGAGATACCCATTATTTTTACATAAAGACCGTATGTTCCCACCTGCATTGTTTCATTGGTTAAGAGTACTGATCCGAAAAACTTTTTAGTTGAAGATGATTCGGGCTGCGTGAAGTCCACCTCAACAGGCGACAATTCATCATGGGGATCGTTCCAACTCGACTGCCAGAATGCGACGTGATATTTACCGCTTACGCCAGGGCCCTTATAAGAATAGGAAAAGTTTACCCGAACAAGATCGCCGTCATCGATTGTGAGTACGGCAGGGGGCTCCCTCTCAACTCCAGTCGCCATATTTTTATAGCTGTCGATATGCAGATCACCGAAGCCTTCTTTCTTCTGGAGAAAATAATAAAGCCCTCCTCCCACCAGAGCAACACCGCCGACAACAGCCACCGGGGTTACCCAATCCTTTTTCTTCTCTGGAGGAGTCTTTGTTGTTGCCATATTATCCTCGCTTATATACTATCACAAGATGTCAATAGTATGTCAATACTGTGTAGATTTTTACCAGCTCTTAACCCTGTATTCGTAAGGTACAACCACCCCATCGTCAGCTGCCTGATCGCTGTAAAGCTCAACCCGCAGGGGTCCGAATATTTCATATGGTATCCAGAACCAATAGAAAATACCTACCTGTCCGTCTGTTCCGTCAGCATCCCAATCCTCATCTCCAATAGCCACTTCCACCCCCATGAGGATGAGATAAGCTCTAACAGTTATAACGGCGGCTATATTCCATATTCCTGGGAATAAACGAAAATAGCCTTCGCTTAACTGCCACCACTGATTAGCTGCTCCATAGGTAAACAGATCCGCTCCTGGCTGCCCGCTGGTAGCTACACCCGAATTCCAGTTGCCAGTGGCTGTCCCAACCACAGGACGAGGATGTGCTAGGAACATCCTGACATCTTGTATTATCCCCATGTTCTCTCCAGCCTCTTACCAGGAAACCTCTTTAAGATACTCATTGAAATCACCCTCTGACAGTTTCCTGATCACATCACTGGCGATACTGGTCATAGCCGCTGCGTGACTCTCAGTAAGGTCCTCTGCTTCTCCAGTCTGCCGCCACTGCCGATGATGCGCCATTTCATGAATCAGAGTATCAACGGTATCCCTACCTTTATAAAGCATCTCTAAGGATATATAAATGGCATTACTGCTCGTACCATACATGCCGGCAGTCCGAACGCGGTCGCTGGCCGGCGGTATAATGGCGGGATACACCCCTGACAATGAACCAAGACCAAATATCTTGTCGACAATGGCTCTGGCCAACTTAATGTGAGCCAACTGGCGAGTATCAAGTTGTTCATCCGGTACGATCTCGGTTTCCCTCAGTTTTTCTTGAGAAATGTCCCTGATGAGTTTATCGGTTTTTATCACATGGCGAAGGGCGTCCCGTACACCCCAGTTAAGCGATACGGAATAATATCCAAGATGCTTGACGACATTTTCCAACTTCTCATCAGTGCGGATAATGCCTTCTTCATGGAATACGTTATTCCAAGCCTTTTGCCAAGCTGCGGCGTTTTCCTTAATAATATCAACGTACTGCTTTCCAGAAACAGGGTCTGTCCCCATATCCCAGGGGTTCATGTTAATATTACGGCTTTCCTCACTGGCGATCTCCGGAGGATCCTTAACCATCCGCAGAAAGTTCTCAAGCAGGCTGACGTCGTTTACCGTGGCCCAGAGCCGGCCGATATCTATCCAGACATCGCCTTCGGATGCAGGAGCATGCCGGTCGGGGGCTAGGTTGAAGCTCCAGAGGTTATAAGAGTAAGGACTGCCGATATCGCGCATATAGATATCCCGGGCGAAGATGCGGCCGGCGCCGGCACCTTTATCATGCCAGCCTTCCGGATCTTCAACGGGAAAGTGCGAGGGATAGAGCATATTATAACGCTGCTTCGGTTCAGTAACCAGGCTGGGGCCTTTCCAGAGAATATTATCTTCCGGGATATTCACTGCAAATCTGCTTTCATAGGCCGTACCGGTGTAGCCAATTATATGAAATTTGGTGCCGCGGGTGGATCCATCAGCTTTATAGAGGGCATTCAGCTGTTGGCTCATAACCCCGTCAATTTCCAGCTCGAGAAAAACAATCCAGATTTCCTTCCCCACTGTGGTAATATGTACCGGGTAGCCACTACGGACCAGCACCAGAGTAGATATCTTCATGCCCTCTCCATAGCGGCCACGGGCATACTCCGGCTTTAACTTCGGCGGGCCCAGAAGGAAGTCGACAACCGAGACACCGCGCCCTTGATCGGCTATCCAAAGCCCTTTATCATCATATCCCCACTGATACGCCTCGGTTTCATCAAGGGCGTTCTGGACTATGTCCCGGATAGCTTCCCACATCCCCCAGTCCTGCCTCCAGGTCGACGTGGGGCCGATGGCCAGTAATTTCCAGCCATAAGGCTCCCAGTACTCTTTATAATCGCCCATGGTGATATTTCGAGGGGTAAGGCTGGACGCTTCTGCCTTGGCTTTTAACCGTTTTTTAAGCACGCTCTCACCACTGCTGCGGGGAGGGGGAATCTCAACTTTTATCTTACCAATATCTCCCCCAAGCTCCATCTGCTCCGGAGAGGGGTAGGGAAAGCGCTCGAGGACAAGGGGGTGAGTTGAAGGTGACCTTTCTTGAGGAATGTCAAATTGCTTTCTCATCTTCACAAGCCGCTTTTTGCTATCCTCCAGAGACGTACCAGCAAATGTGGATCCGGTGAGAGAGTCAGTGAAAAGATGAAACTTGAACTCTTCCTTATAATATTGAGGGCCGTCATATCTTACACCGAGTGTATCGGCAATGGATTTTCCCTCATCCTCGATATAAGACATCTATCCCCCTTGGACTTTGGCAATAGCCATCTCGAAAGCATTGTCCAGTTTGTCGCGGTACCCAATATCGTCGATGGTGAAGGGTATCAGCTCCGGGGTATCGGAGATAAATTCCATCTCTTCCTTGGGGATCGGGGCTGGAGGCTTCGTGAGAATGACCGCCGGGGATTTCTTCTTCAGATAATCAGCCACTTCTTTGTCGCTCCACGGGCCAAAGCTCTTGGTGCGAGCTGCCATGACGGAGGCCTCGGTTACAGTATATCTATACTGTGCAACCGGAGCTGCGACATTATCGAACCCAAGCTTGGTGTAGAACTTCTTGGTTTCCGGCTCCCAAATGTAACCGGTATCCGTCTCAACCCAGGCATGCCCGATCCTCTTGTCACCATTCCAGACAGTGCCATGCACCAGGTGCCCTTCCTTTTCTTTAAGAAGGAAACGCCAGGCATCCTGGTAACAAGTGCCATTGGATTCTGTTTGAGGCATGAGCCGACTAGTATCCGGCTCTTTCCTTAATCTGCGATACTGAGCCGCCTCATCATCCGTCATCAGGTTGTAAAGATGTTTATAGACATTCCAGATCGGGTCAGAGAGCTGAGGATTAACATCCCTGGCACCTGATTCAGCCTTGATGACCAGATCCACCAATCTATTGGACTGGGCTTGTGTTCTGTTCGCTTCTTTCGAGGAAGGCAGCTTGTACTTCGCTTCGAGGCTACCTATGCCGGTGGTCAACAGTTCCTGAACATCAGGCGGTATCCATTCCGGGAGAACAGCCTTGCCAAAACCACCGAATGGAGGTGCATACATATAGGTAGGCCGCTCTTTCTCTGGGATATGGAAGATGTTTATTTCCCCCTGCTTGATGAATTCACCTTCAGTCGCCTCGATAACTTCTCGCCAGACGTTGTCTGGAACCCTAAGCGGCGCCTTGCCAGCCAGTCCGCTGTAGATCGGAACCTCCGCGTCACTGAACCGGTTGTAGCGGAGGACGTACTCGGCGAATTCGTACGGGTCATAGGGTCGCAGCGCCGGCAATAGCTTGCCTTCCTCCACTTTGCTTTTCTCCAGCCCCTCGAGCATAACACTGGTCACCTTCCGAATAGAGCCAAGGTTGTCCTTGAGCACTTTGGGATCTTGAGACCAGATGGCAACGTAGGGGAATGACCTAACGCCACTATCAAAACCGAAGTGTGCGCCCACGGCAAAAGCAGCACTCTCGGCAATCGTCTCCGCATCCCGCCTGGGGATACGGAACACTCCCTCGGAGTAGTAATGGGCCAGCTCATGCAATAGCGTCTTGAGCTGCTGTGCCCTGGGCTCATCGGGCTTTACCCATATTTTCTTGCCCGAGTAAAATCCTTTTACCGACGGGTCCTGTGCCGGCATTGGGTCAAAATCTACTTCCAGCCCCTGGGCCTTGGCCAGTGCCAACGCCTTTGTAAACAGCTCCTCATTGGCTTCGCCGGTTAGGCTTGGTACTTCAAATTCGGGAAGCGGCTTGCCCTCGGTCTGGCTGACATCAAAGACGTGTACAACTTTGAAGTACACCGGCGTCAGTGGCGTCTCTTCCTCTTCCCCCTCTTTCTTTTCCTCTTTAGGCTTGGGCGGCATTATAGGTGCCAGAATAGCGATGCCGGTAGCACCTTTCTTAACCCAGCGGCCAAGGTTTTTCCAGGTATTGAAACCGGCTACCCGGGTGGCCTCCGGCTTCTGCAAGGCAATCAGGATCTGGTTACCCAGCGAGTACTGGTGGAACTTGGCCATAGTTTCAAGGAACAACCGGAACTGTTCACTATTCTGAATACCCTCGACGCCATCCTTCAGTTGCCTAAGCACGGCGTCAATCTTCCGCTCCCCTTCCTCGAGAACAATGGCCGGCACCAGGTAATCACTCTCGGGCGGCAGCGGCTCATCAATGAGGGGTATCAAAGGGCGATATTTCTCAGGAATCGGCTCGCCCTGGATAGTAGCGGGAACTTCCTTGCCACCATTCCCATTACCCGGGTGTGGCTCTTTGACAATCTCGACCGAGGCCGGCTCCTCCCCACGCTCCCTCACCCTTCGATCATCTTCCTTGAACTCCTCCCACTTGATAAGAGAGCCTTCGGAGAAGGAGCTAGCGCCGCGCTTGGTTATCTTGACCCAGTTTTCTTTCTTAGTCTGAGGCCATATCTTCTTACTAGGACCACTCCTTACAGCGCCCCTCAGCCAATCACGTATTCCTTTCTCAAATTCTTCGCGCTCTTGAGGGGATAATGCTCTAGAAAAATCGCCCTTTGCATCTACCACATATGCATCAACTTCATTTTCCCGCGTAAGCCAAGGGTATATCTTAACTTTCATCTTGCTAAACGTAAGTTGAAGGTTTTCAAGCGCCTCGGGAATAGTGTCCATTTGCATACCGGCTATCTCACCGGCTTCATACGGTGAACGCTCTAAAAGTCGCTGGAACTTATATCTCTCACCGCTGGTACTGGTAGAGGCTAAGTGTTCAGTAGTAGAATACTGTTTGCCCAGCTTCATGCCGCGCTCCTGGAACTCCTGCTTGTGATGGTCTTCCTCCCCGGCGACATGCTCATAGAGATCGGCGGTTTCCTTGTCCCCGGCGTCGGCGGCGTATTTCCCCCGCTCACGGTATACACGGGCTGCCTCATGCTCTTCTCTTATGCTGTGAGCGAGGTCATGCTTGATGCGTGATTCCTGAATACCAGTAGCCGCCAGATAGTGGTCTTTCCCTACCTGACGGCCAGTGCTTTTTTTAACTGGTATATTTTCGCCATCTCGGCAAAGGATGCAGGGATAACGTAGATATCATTCAGAAATGGGGGTAGC
Source organism: Dehalococcoidales bacterium (assembly GCA_028710655.1). The sequence continues at coordinate 11,986 of JAQTTS010000011.1, read as the reverse complement.
TCCTTCGAAAACATCGACTGTGTTACCCAAACCACCTTATCACCCTTCCTGTAATCACGGCCTAGAAAGTTATCCCACCCCTTAGCCTTCGCAGGCATAGCGCGGCCAAGAGATCCCGACCCTTGCTTTTTCTTTGTTTCGGGCAGATACGGGACCTTGCCACCCCGCTCGATGTACTTCTCGGCCGGCTTCCTGAACAATGCCGCGATAACTATTACACCCCCGACAGTTACCAGTATAATCGGCATAATAGCCTTGGTGATGGTTTCTAGCTTAAATATGCCGAATGTGATCAATCCAATGGTTAATATGGGAATAATTAACGGAATGATCAGCGGCCAAGCCGGTGACCCTTTCTGCATGACAAACTCGGTAGTCGGGATACCCTCGATAACAGATGCGGTAGGATAGGAAACATGGCACCCCAGGGCAGTCATCTCCAGATACATGGCGGCGAGGTCTTCGTCGCTGGGAAGTCCCTCGGTACAAAAGGTCAGCCGGGCTTTCTCCCCAACGCTCATGCTACCCTCCATTACCATCAGCCCGGAGGCCAGCTCCTGTTGTGTGTTTCCGATGATTTCTATCGGGGCCAGCCTAGAACCCCTCTCGGGGAGCAGTAGGTCGATAGAATAGCTAGCCAGCAGCTCCGCAGCCTCTTCCTCGCTGATACCGTAATGCGACATGAGGCGCTCAATATCTGTTTTGGGAATTCCAAACATTATCTGCCTCCCTTCGGTTGTCTGCGACCGAGAGGCAACATTCATAACCATACCCAGCAGAACGCTGGTCACCACACTGAACAGAAACTGCTCCGGCCGCACATAACCATCTTCCATTTGCTACTATTATGTAACTCGATAATAGGATTTGTCAATAGCAGCCGGCTATTCTTCCTCGACCGGAGGCTCTTTTTCTTCCTTCTCCCCAGCGCCGCAAAAGGGGCATTTGGTGATAGACGAAGCTGCTTGCCGGGGCACGGGCCATTTCTTGCCGCACTCGTCACAGTGGGCAAACACCATGTCTTTCTCGGGCTTGAACTCCTTGGCCACCGCCGACTGGCGTATCTTGTCAAGGATATGAGTCCGCAGCTTTACCATGTACTCCGCGCCGGCCGGGCCCATGTCCTGGATGGCCGCGGCCAAGTCGGAGCGGGCCTCGGCGATAAACTCCACCAGTCTTACCAGCGATATCTTCTCGATATGCTCGATATTGTCACCAATGACTGAAAAATCAAGGTGGGCGAGCGGCGGGAACTGTCCCTTGCGCACCATGGTCGGGATATCGCCGGCGTTGATAGAGGACAGGTACTTCTTCAAACCCTGGATAATGGAGTCATGCATGGTTTCGAGAAAAAACTCGAAGGCGAAGCGGCTGCCGAACTTCCCCAGGCTCTTTTTGATCGCCATCTACTCTTCCTCCTCCCCCATGTGGGACATGGCCGACTGTGCATGCTTCAAGAGATCTTTGAACCCCTTGGCGATATCCACCTTCATCTGATGGCTTTCCTCGTCGCGGCGCATTTTCTCTTTATGCTCCTCCAGCCTTATAAAGGTACTCAGGTCAAGCACCATCGGGTTGCCGTCCTTGTCCTTGATCTGGATCGGCGTTGCCTGTGATACTGGAGCGCTCTCCGTCTTGATGATGATCGGTTGCCCGGCGGCTACTTCCCTGACCTCGCCGGTCCGCTGGTCAATAAGATACTGTTGGCTGGACTGCGGCGGCCGCGGGGCATCTTTCATGATAACCACCGGCTGCCCGGGCTGGATTTCCTTCACCTGCCCGTCGTTATCCACAAAGAAGCTGGGAGTTGGCTTCGCGTGCTCCGGTTGTGGTATCATCAAAGGCTTGCCCGGCTCCACCTCTTCCACCTGATATCCGTTTTCACCAGGCTTCACGACATACGACTTGCCCTCGGTCTTCTCCCCCATGGTTTCCTTAAACGCCCGGAATATCTTGGTGACCTCGTCGGCCATGGACCCGGGGCTGGAGCCGTTGCCGTCTTTCCTTCTGGCAGCGCGAATCTTGGCTAGGTCGAGGGCGTCCTTGTAGTCGAGGTTCCCATTGCCATCACCCACCCACTGAGGGCTATCATCCTCATCAAGGATATAATCCCGCTTGCCGGCGCCCTGTTTCTTCTCGGCCTCAGCTTTTTCCTCGCCCTTACGCGCCTCGGCCGGCAGGAAGTCATGCGGCAAATCTGCTGGCAGCGCCAGCTTCAGGTGCGAGCGCCAAGAATTAAACCAGCGATTGGCCAGGTCACGCTGGATACCCATCTCCTGCAGGGCCTGCGCCACCCATTTCAAGTCCTGGTAGTCGCCACCGTTCCAGACGTGATCGGTAGTGACCTTGATCAGGCTCATCGGCACGACGCCAACATATTTGCCAAGCTTCAGAAACTGCTGGTATTCTGTGGTGCCAGCCGTCGCCTGCGTGTCTTCCTTCTTCTCACCGGGGGGCGAAGACGCCGTTTCGTCCGGAATATCATCAAACTCCTCCTGAAGTGATTCGTCCCTCCCTTGGTCGGTTAGCACGTAGCGATGGTCGCCAACATCCTCAATCAGCTCCTGCTTCACCCACCGGTCAAGTTGCGTCTGGAAGCGCCGGTAGCTCTCCCCGACCTTCTTCTCGATCTCTACCCGGCTCGTGGGCGCACTGGCCCCGGCTAGGATACCTAGTATCTGCTCTTTACTCGCCATAGCACACCTCCTTTAATCCGAATTATAGGACTGTGCCAACAGTTTTGTCAACATTTTAACCGCTTTCCAAGAGTGAAGGCTTGACAATTTACTAAAACACTTTTAATATAGGAGATAGGTGCGATTATGAAATGGCTAACTCTGGCGACACAGCTTATTGATAAAATCCCCATAGAGCGCCTGCTGGTGAAACGCTCTGAAAACAAGGAACGCCTCATGGAGCTTGCCGATATTCTCGGTGAGTCCCACCCCAAACAGGCCGAGACCAATCCCTCTGAGCCAGAGATCCCTCATGAAGAAACCGCCGAGAGGCCACAGCTGGCCGACCTGGGAAACCAGCGCCCGAAGGTACACCTGGAAGCAAATCCCTCAACAACCTCCACCGTCTCTACCAAGGAAACCGTTGATTACCAGAACCGCGAGATAGGCAAGAACCTGCTCATGCTGCAGCGCCACTGCGTGCAAAAATTCCGTATTGCTGGACGTGCCTGTGACTGCGGCCAGTCCAAACATCTGCTCGAGCTGGAGGCCCTAGCAGAAGAAACAGCCGGCATGGTTGACAACCCGGATATCTACTACCGTGTTCTGGCTTGGGTACGCCGGCTGGGGCCTATCTCAACAGTGGAGCATGTCAGTTCAGGCAAGTATGACGATGTTTACCCAGCCTTCGGGACCGAGGCCCGCGACCTGCGCAAGGAGCTGATGGGAACCCTCGACCCCAAGGCTCTTTTCCCCACCAAGGCCGAGGAAGTAGAAGAAGTTCAGGAGGCCGAATAGATGAAACTTGTCTTATTGACCGGTGAGGACTGCGGGATATGTGAAGAAGCTGAGGAAAAGTTCAAGAAGAATTTTTGGCGAGAGCTTGACAGCGGCGAGGCGAAGATTGTAAATTTAGACCAGGACGAAGAGGCGCAGGAGATGTTCCTCGAAAACGACCTCCCCCTGGCGCCGATTGTAATCCTCGTCACGGATAAGAACAAGGTGATATCTCACATCGAAGCCAAGGACCTGCTGGAAGGTTTAAAAGAGGCTTCCCCTGCCGCAACTGTGGCAGATAAAGCCGCCGTGGAGTCGAACGGCGATACAAATCTATAGAAGGAGGGATGACCAATGCCAGCTAAATGGAGTAGGGTAAATCCCGGAATGGCTCCGCCCGTAGGTCAGATCCAGGCCGTAGCGGCAAAGAAACACCTCACGGTGTTCATGCGCTCGCCTAGCGCTCCTGGAGCCGGTAGCCCTGAGCAGAAAATGAAATTCTCCAAATGTGCTGCTCAGACCAAGGGCGTCTCCAGCCGCATCGAGCGCAACTCGATAATGCGGTCCTGCCTGCGGTAAAAGCAAGTCGGCTTTTATCCGATCGACAAAAAGAAGGGGGATGGTTTTTAGCCATCCCCCTTCCCGTTTCTCTAAGACCTTTTGTAAATCTCTGGACGTTACCGCTCCTTGCGGGCTTGATGGGTGATCTGCTGGATGATAGACATCGGCAGCCAGTTGGTTATCCCGGTGCCGTCCCTCACCTCAATCTCGTGGGCCTGCTCCCAGCACGGCATACATAGCCCATCGCGGCTGCGGAATACCTCACGGCCGCAGTTTGAGCAGATGACGCCGGCAGCCTTCGCCCAGTTATCCTCTGCCTGCCGTGAACCATAGTGATGCCCCCCAGGGACAATGTTTAGATTGGGGTCGACGGCATGCAGTCGCCGCCTTAGTTCTTGGGGGCACATTCCTGCTCCTTGCGAGCCTGTCGCTCTGCCAAAATAGCATTGTAGGCTTCGGTAGCCGCCTGGAACTTGGCCGTGTCCGGCTTGGTACCGGTGTCCGGATGATACTCCCGGGCTAAGGCACGATAAGCACCCTTCACCACCACGTCCATGGCCTCCGGATGCACTCCCAGCACGTTATAAGGACTATCCGGTGGCAGATCCGGCTCTTCCGGCCCGGAAAACACACCAGCCGCTTTCCGGGCCAGCTCCTCGCCGAAGATGTTAATCCCGGTCCCGACAATGTTTTTCAAACGCTTTCCAGTAAACAGATGAATGATGTCGTCAGCGTTACGCAATACCTTCTTGACCTGCCTGGCTTTTGACTTGGTTGCCATCGCTTACCTCCTTACCGGTGTCTCTTCGACCTCAACGGTCTTCAAGTCGAACTCACGAAGACCGACATCGGTCGAAAAGGCATACTTATCATTAAAGATACCGTGCAGTACATATTTCCCTCTCGTCTTCCGCTCCGGGCCGGCGGTGGCTTCGATAATACGGTCCTCGCCGTCCTCGCCGTCCGTAACAACCCACATGTGCCCGGTGGTCTCCCCATCGATCGCCCACAGGCCAAAGGCGCAATAAACCTGGTCGGGGGACAGGTAGTTTCTGAGGATTGAGCAGAGCAGGATAGCCTTGTCGTCGCAATCACCAGCCTGCGCCTCCAGCAGCTCCCAGGGCTCCGTCCAGTAATCCCCCACCTCCGGTTCATAGAGGGTAAAGGAATTGACGAACTCCTGTGCCGCGTCGATGAAGTCATTTGCTTGCACCAGTACCCGGGCAAGGTCTCTTACCTCTGGGTCGTCTGGCTGTACCAGGTCTTTGACGTTGTGGTACTGGCCGTCATAGCGGACGTTGGCCCGGAGCTGCTCGTATAAGTGTATCTGGTTCCCCCCAACGATAACTGATACGGCATCACTCGGCATGGCTGGTACCTCCCATCTGGCAAAAGTATACACCCTCATGTGACTATTGACAAGCCCCCCACTGCCGTATTACAATAGTACGATGATACTGTTTAATTCGTATCTGATTAAGGAGGTCAATACCAAATGGAGTTTCCTATCGAGTTCAAGAAATGCCCGAACTGCGGAGCTGAGGGCACCCTCGGTCTAATGGCTATGGAGAGTGAGCCATCTAAACCAATAAAACCCCTAGCTTATCTTAAAAAGGAGATTACTCCTATCCAAGACTTTTTGGCCATTTCTACACCTAGCACTAAGGTCCTAATGCGTCACTATGATACTTGTGCCGGATGCGGCCTAGACTACTGTGTCAGGGCTGAAAAACTATCTATGCCCACAGACCTTCTGATGCAATCAATGGGAATAGCTCTTAAGATGCCATCGGGGAAATAAACCAATGATAGACTTTGACGATATGAAACGCCGGCAGGAAGATGGCTTGACCCTGCTGGAATCTCTCCAAGAGGATGAAAGTATGGTACTCCGGCACTACTGCTCGCTGGCCACCGAGGCACTGATGAAGATGAGTGAGCAGCGCCAGTCCCCGACCGACCAGGTCGTCATTAATGCCCTAAGATACGGTATCGCCCTGGGGCTGAGGTTAAAGATTACCGCGGGCGAAGTCCACGGAAGGGTTTAAACTTAAAGGAGGATGCGAACAATGGCTGACAACACGCTAACACCCAAGGATAAAGCAAGAGTTCTTGCCTCGATTGATATGAGGAGAACCAGCGACAGGGATGGGGAATTATACCAATTACTGAAACAGATGCCAGAACCGCAGCCGGCAGACCTTGACGGCAAGACTCGCCGGGCAATTACTTCTTTTGTCATAGAGAGGTGGGCCGGCTTGGCTCTCGTCGCGGCCAAGAACAATCAGGATCCCGCCTCGATGACCATGGGCGCTATGACAGAGATGCTGATCACCGGCTACGAGCTGGGCAGGAAACTACAGAAACCGCTCGCCGCGCCGGCCAACAATCCGCCTCGGGAGGATAACTAAAAATGGTCACCAGAAAGAAGACACGGCGAAAGCCAACGCCTTTCGCCAACAAAACCGCCCCCAAGCTGCACCCGGCGCTTGACAGATTAGTAGAACGTCTCTCATCCCCACGGCTCCGGGCCCCGGGCACATTATCCAGCTACCTGGTCACCGGCACCAACTTTCTCGCCGGGCTGAAGAATAACCAGGTGCCGACCGATAGCGACTTCCGTCAGTACTTTATCCGGCGCCGGCGCGAGGGGATCAGCGAACGCACCCTGCGCAAGGAGTTTTTTCACGTCAAGAAGCTAGCATTGGCCAACGGTTGGCCCTGGCCCTTTGAAGCAGATGATACCCCGTACCCTGAAGATGAGGCCCAGTCCCACCCTCTCTCGCCTGATGACATCTCGCGGATGATAAAAGCCCAGGGGAAGTACTCCACCGCCGAGAGGTTCTACCTGGCGATAGCCACCACCTTTATCGTTCGCCGGGAAGACCTCTCCCGTATCAAGAAACGCGACTATGATGACGATACCTTCATCATTCACCACTCCAAGCATGGTCGAAAGGTAAAGCACCAGATCCCGCCGGCTCTCAAGCGAATTTTCGCCGAGTACCGCCCCAAGGAGCACAATCCCTCGGCCCTTTCCCTGATGTTCCGCCGAATCTGCGTCAAGGCTGGGCTTGAACACCAGCCCGGGTGGGGGTGGCATGGTATCCGCCACACGCTGACCACAATGATAGCCGCGGCTCTGCCCAAGAACAATTTGGACCCGGCGCTTATCGCGGACTATTCAGGCTGGAGCCGGAAGTCCATGGGTGGCTTCTTCGGCGGCGTGGCCATGGTCGGCGTCTATCGCCATCCGGAAATACTGGACACCGACCCTTTCGGTATCGACAAGGTCATATATTCAATCCACCCCTTCCTTCCGCTCTGGCAGAAGAAGCGTTGACACCGGCTCGCGGTCCCGGATAACCATTTCAACCATTCTATATTTGTCACCCAGTTATAGGCAGTGACCGCGGTTAGCGTTATCGCCCTATTTTAGCCTCAATTCCACGCCGTACCGGTCCGACAACTCACAAGTGCCTACGCCGGCTACCCCAGTTCCTGCGGCGGCTAACGACACAATGTTCCCCGCAAAGTTCCCCACAAAATCCGATTTCCGCCGGATGCCGCCATATTCAAGATAATGAATGATTACCGCCAGCAGCAGCCCCGCCAGCACCGCCAATCGCCGGACTTGACAAGCCGGTATTGCCTATGCTAGGCTTGAATTGAGGCTAGGCTACACAGTATTAGAATACTGTTTAGTCCAGTTAGCACCTTAACAACCGAATAAACCGAGCCTAGAACCTGAACGCTTGCCAGACTGAAAGTGAGGTAATGGCGATGGTAATGACTATGACCGAGTTGAAGTCAAGGCAAGCTAATGGCGAGCTTCCCCCAGGGACACTTGAGGCGGTACTAGATACCAAACGGAGAGCCGAAGCTATCAGGCAAGGGATTGGCGCCCTGTCAACAGGTTGCAAACGCTCTATGAAAAGCCGACCCCGCCGGAAGCCCGACCAGACCAAGCCCGAATATCAAGGCTTGACCGGGGCTTGGGCAAGCTACTATGAAGTTACCAGCCGATACGAGAGCCATATACCAGCTCAAGATAGAGACGACTGGAGACACGATACCATGCTGGAGCTGGAGAAGGCAGAAGCGAGAGACGGCAAGCCCCTGCCGGAGCTGAGAGCCTACCGGATAGCTTCCCTGATGGTAGCCCTGTATTTCCGCAACCTAAACCGCTATGCGACTAGAGTTTGCATCGTCAACGGCTATCCGGTAGAACCGCACTGCCGTAACTGTCAGAGGCATACCGAGAGCAAGCGGTGTGCCTGGCTGGCGGTTAGACCAGTGGAACGGCTAGACGGCGAAGTGATAGACCCCGAAGGCTACAGGGTAACACTGCTGGACACGGTAGCATCTGACAGGGTAGAAGATATGCCCGACCAGTGGTATGACCTTAAAAAGCTGACTGAGGCGTTATCGCCGAGGCTTGCCGAGATAGCCTATAAAAAGCTGGATGGCAAGACGCTTTCCGAGGCTGACCGCAAGTATCTTTACCGATACCGGAAAACATCCCAAAAAGCCCTGCTCTGATGTCCCAAAAAGCCCCTTTATTGCAGTATATATAGTGGAAGCACCGTTTAGGCTAGAGTATCTCAGCTAGACGGTAGCTTACTATTAGACGAAGCCGGAGCTTGCCCAAGCACCGGATAGTCAAAAGGGGTGAATAAACTGGAAAAACTGAATATTGTGGGCAAGCGTTCAGGTAACGGCTTTGTAGCTCATAGAGCTACACTGGTAAACGCCTTGTCCAGAGCATTAGCCGATAGGCTGATGCTGCTGGACTTCACTGTTGGGCGTAAAGGCTTACTCGGTTACTTAAAGGCAATAGCCGGAAGCAACGTAGTAAAAATCGTTCCGGCTAACGGTGCAGATAGCGAGACGCATGGCATCGGTAAACGCCTGAAAGTAATTTGCGGTAGCAATACCAGTTACCTTGAGGACATGGCTTGGATAGGCGAAAATACCCCTATGACTAACGCCGATGTCAGAGTAAGCCCTAACAACGCTGTCAAGCCTAACATCGGGAATGTTGAGCTTGCCGAGGCACTTAACAGAACGCTCCCCTTCACATCAAAAGAGGATAACCGCCCCGTTTTACAATGCGTGTTATTCAAAGCCGGTGAGGGGAAGCTAAACATCATAAGTGCTGACGGCTTCCGGCTGGCAGTCCAGAGCATAGACTTTGACGGCGAAGGGCAAGCCCTGATAATGCGGGATGACCTGTGGGGCATCGCTAACGCCCTGCGTAAAGCAAGGCGTGTTAATCTGAGCTTTGAGAAAAGCGGTGAGAGCCTTGACGGAATGAAGTTACTCATTGATACCGAGGCAATTCGGTATAGCTTCGTGAGTGCCGATGGCACTTTCCCCGACTATGAGAAGCTAATCCCCGTTGAGACAAAGACCGCTATTCACTTTGACACCGTTGAGGCAGTCAAGGCCGTAGGTTCGCTAAAGGTGTTAGCCGATAGCAATTCATACCCGATAGACCTCACCACCAATGACGGTATGGTGATACTGTCAAGTCCCGATGATAAGGGGCAAGCGGTTATACCAGCCGACATAGATGGTGAGCCAAACAAGGTAAGGGTTGACGGCAAGTATCTGGCAGACGCCCTGAGAGCCTGTAACGGCATGGTGGACTTGAAGCTCACCGATAGCAAGTCGCCAGTCCTCTTTCAGGTTGACGGATACCAGCTTGTTACCATGCCAATGCTGACCGGAGACAAGCCGAACACCGAAGCCGAGGCAACCGAGCCGGAGACAGAAGCCGAGCCGGAAGCGGAAGCGGAAGCAACCGAAGCAACCGAGACGGAAGCCGAGCCTATAGAGGCAACCGAAGCGGAAGCCGAGGACAAGCCGAAGCGGAAGCACAAGGCGAAAGAACCTGTAGCCGTAGCATAAAGTCAAGTCTGAACGCTTGAACACAGAAAACAGCCACGCAGAAAGGGGCGGGTTTAATCACTCGCCCTTTTTTGTTTTTTCAAGGGGGTTTTGCTCCCCGATGCGGGAGTAGACCCCCTTTTTTGTGACGGAAAGGAGACGAATTTGATTAGTTTCAAACTGGGACGTCTTGTTATGACACGTGGCGTCAATGACCAGGTTGCCGAGAATGAGGCTTTTGCCAAGTTCGTAATGAGTAGCCTCACCCGCCACCGGCGGGGGGACTGGGGCAACCTATCCGATGAGGACAAGCAGGAGAACGAGCTTAGCCTTAAAGAAGGCTTCCGGCTCCTGTCAGCCTATGAAGCCGAGGGCCTGCCTAAAATCTGGATTATCACCGAGGCCGACAGGTCGGCTACCACTATCTTGTTCCCAGACGAGTATTAACCCATTGACCCCGGCCAGCAACCAGGAGCTGCTGGCCGGTGATGAGCGGGCTAACGCTCAAATCTACAGGGATATTTCCGCCTGAAAGGAGGTGATACTATGCCCATAAAATGGAGCGCCTTGAAAGTAAGTGAGGCCGCCGATATGGTCGAGGGGTTTCTCGATGAGGCTGTCGAGCCGCTGGAGTGCGCCCGCAACGCCGCCAGGGAAGCCCTGAAACTGGACAACCTGCCGGAGTATATGAGCCAGCACTTTACCCGGGTTATCAGCGAGATAGACCGGGCGATCGGCGGCAGCCAGTGGGAACCCGTAGGCCGAATAAGGTCCGGCCTCCAGAGCGTCCGCGATAATCTTCCCAGTGGCGCCGTGGAGTCCGACCGGGCCCGGCAGCAGCATGGCAGCCAGCAGATGCTTGTCTGAAACTGGTCCTAACTGGTGCTAAGTGATGCTATTTGTGTCATTTTGATGCAGAAAGGGGGTATCATCATGTCAAACCAGCTCGGCCTTTTCGAAGAGGCGAAGGTCGAGATAGAGAAGCCAGAGCCACGAACAACGGTACGCCTCGGCAAGAGGGAGGCTCTTGTCCCAATCCGGAAGCAACGGAGAGAGGCAATCGCCCAACTGAGGGATATCCTTGCAGACCTCGAGGGCAAGGATATCTACATCGGCACTTACGACGCCGGCGGCCAGCACTTCTGGCTGGACAACCTGAAAATCCTGAAACTACAGGTGGAGAACCTGTGTTTCGGCGGAGCCGCTGGAGAAATTATCCCCAGTGTCATTGTGCTCAGGGGAAGGCGGGATGCCTGTGTCCGGATATTCACCGATTACCTGGTGGCCGTCCGGACCCAGGAGTACCAGGGTTACTGGCACTATCTTCTTGACTTTCGCAACGGATTCTGGCAAAGTCCTGTTGACAACTTCAGGAGACACTACGCATGCCTGCATATAACCAAGTTCAAAGAATAACGGGCCGGCCCTGCCCGGAAAGGAGGTGGTTTCTTTGCCCAAATACAAGGTGAAGGTGACCTGCACCTATCCCGTGACGGCCACGGATGCCCGGGACGCGCTCTCAACCGTGCCGATGGTGATAAAAATGAGATACATCGGCGTGCCCGCCGAGGGCGTAACCGAGATTATCGACGCCGACACCGGGGAAGTGGTACTTAAAGCCGTGCTAAACCCGGAGAAAAGAGAGGTGAAGGTATGAATAGGTCATGCGATACCTGCTACCACTTCGTCATGTCCCGGGGCCTCGTCCCTCACTACGTCTGCCTAGAGGCCGATACCAAACCGGAGTTTATCCAAGAGAGAATCAAACATAACGGCAAGGACTGCCCCTACTGGCGCCGTAAGGTTAGAATTGTGGGGAATACTCTGAATAACAGGAGGTACTAATTGAAATCGAATAAAGAATTGGAGAAGGGCATCTCCGACATAGCGGGTGTCTTTACGGACCCTATTATTGTCCACCCTGGGGGCTGGGGAGATACCCTGCCGGACTGGCTGAAAGAGGCTATCACCCTGGAGAGGTTGACCGAGAATGTCCGATCGCTCCGGGGAGAGCCGATGACCGGCACCGACGCGGAAGCCTGCGCCTATCTCTACACGGCAGGGTTAGTGGCGCCGCTTGA
>JAQTTS010000207.1 GCA_028710655.1 Dehalococcoidales bacterium | reverse complement strand
TTAGTCCCGGAGACATCACCCGACCACCCGAGGAACTCATAGCCCGGGGCTGGCGTTGCGACCAGGTCTACCGGGCTGCCCGGCGGGTAGACGCCGCCGGTGCTTACCGTGCCGCCTTCAGGCGGACTGGCCGATACTTCCAGCGTGTACCGGACGATGCTGAAGCTGGCGGTTATGCTCTTGTCCGAGTCCATGGTAACGGTAACCTCGGGGCTGGTTCCGTAGACGTCACCGGACCACCCGCGGAATTCATATCCCGGGGAGGCTGTCGCCACCAGGTCTATGGTACTTCCCGGTTGATAGCTGCCGCTTTCGGCATTTATCGTGCCGCCCCCGGTCGGGTTGACCGAGGTGGATAAAGTGTAACTGATGGTATCGAAATTGGCGGTGATATTCTTATCGCCGTCCATGGTGATGGTGACTTTCGGACTGGTTCCGGAGGCATCTCCGGACCACGAATCGAACTGATAACCTTCTGATGGCGTGGCTGTCAGCATTACCGGGCTGCCGTCGCGGTAGTTGCCACGGACCGGGCTGATCGCGCCGCCGACGCTGGCGCTGACACTGCCGCCGTCAACTGGGTTTGTTTCGATGCTGAGTCCATGCATCGGCGGAGGCGGTTGATAGTAATGAATACCGAGCCATACCCCCAGCACGGTTCCGGCCGCGGCCGCGATGATGCCGGCTCTCTGCCTCGGTGAAAACCGGTCCCCCCATACTATCCTGGGGAATCTCGGTTTTCCCCTTTCTTTGATGACCTCGGTAACTTGTTTCCACCACCCCGTCCATCTTTCCGTCCGGGTAACATGCTTAGCCCGTGTTGGTCTGCTGCCCTGTTCTGCGTTACTGACCCGCGTTGATTGGCTGACCTGTGCCGATTTGGCGGCGGGTTTTCTCTTTCTGAATATCTTCTTGAAGAAATCGAGCATGTCGGCGTTCGCCTCCGGTCGATTTTTCTTGAGATGATGGTGACGGATATATTTTACTTAGACGGCTTCCCCTTTGCCCGGGGTGCTTTCTTCTTTACCGCTGCCTGCTCCAGGCTCTTCAGCTTCAGCGAGTCGATGATCAGCGATTCCACGGAATCTTCTACCTGGGACAACAGCGACTTGAGTTCCTCGACCACCTCCGGGTCGCTCTGCCTCAGCTTCACCAGCTGAAGCCTGATGCCGACAAACAACTCGTCCACCTGTTCGCCCGGAGCTTTTTTCATAGTTACTATTCTACCACAGAAACGGCAAGGGCGTATGCATCAAGGTTGCACCGGTGCCATTCTTGTTGCTACAATTGTGTAGCCGGACAGGCATTAAGAAGGCTGAAAGAGGGGGTAGTTACCGGAGTATGGAGATGAGCTGGCTGGGACATTCCTGTTTCAGGATCAAGGGTAAGCAGACCACGGTTATTACCGACCCCTATTCGCCGGAACTGGGTTACACACTGGGTAAACAGAGCGCCCGTGTTGTCACGGTCAGTCATCGGCACCCGGGGCATTGCTATGTTGAGGGCATTGGCGGCGAGCCCAAGCAGGTTGCCGGACCGGGCGAGTATGAGATAGGCGGCGTTCTGATTATTGGGATACCATCCTATCATGATGAGGAAAAGGGTGGTATCAGGGGGAAAAACACCATCTACCTTATGCATATGGATGATATGTCGGTGTGTCACCTTGGCGACCTGGGCCATGCACTCAGCGATGAACAGGCGGAGGAGCTGGATGATGTGGATGTGCTGCTGGTCCCGGTAGGAGGGGTGTCCACTATTGATGGGTCCGTGGCTGCCGGGTTGGTCCGTCAGCTTGCCCCGAAGGTAGTGATTCCCATGCACTACCAGACCGAAGCGCTCAAACGGGAGCTTGAGCCGGCGGCTAGGTTCCTCAAGGAGATGGGAGTGCAGGAGATTACCTCCATGCCCAAGCTGTCCGTTACCAGGTCGAATATGCCCGCCATTACGCAGGTCTACCTGCTCGATTATTGAGGCAGGCCCTTCGCTTCCATACTCTGGCCGTAACTTTCATATCTCAACGGCGTTATATTATTGTGACTTATGCTGGCAGGTATTGCAAAAAAGCGGCGTTGTGGTATAGTAGAGGCCAATCGGTTCATTTCTGTTCCCGTAAGGGAAGGGGGTTATGCTGTGAAAAATTCGGTCCTGGTTATGATGGCGATATTACCGTTTACCCTGCTCCTTACCGGCCTTAACGGCTGTGCCGGTGGGGGTTATGACGGAGGAATCCCGTCTACGGAGCCGATGCCGGCTCCGACACCGATGTCGCCGGATGTGGACAAGTCGTGGGAATCGGACGAAGGTTCCTCCTCGGGAGAGGATGTCACGATACCGTCGGAGCGGATGATCGTACGCAATGGCAGTATCTCGCTGGTGGTGGCGGATGTGACCGAGGCCCGCGATGAGATAGAGCAGCTGGCAACGGCGCTTGGTGGCTGGGTGGTGGACTCCAACATCTACGGCGAGGCCGAGAATATGCGGGGGTGGATTTCGATTCGTGTCGGAAGCGACAAGTTCGACCAGGCGCTGGCAGAGCTCAGGGCGCTGGCGGTAAGGGTGAGTTCGGAGAGCACCAGCACTAAGGATATCACCGAGGAATATGTCGACCTTCAGTCGCGTTTGAAGAACGCCGAGGCGACCGAGGCCCAGTATCTGGCCCTCCTGGAAAGGGCCGAGGCAGTGGATGATATCCTCAGCATCTACGATGCTCTTTCCGGGATACGCTATGAGATAGAGCAGATTAAGGGACGGATACAGTATCTGCAGCAGACTTCGGCGATGAGCTTGATTTCGGTGGACCTGACCCCGGCGGTCAGTCTGGGTCCGCTGGTTTCTCCTGGCTGGAGCGCCAGCGAGTCGCTCAACTCCGCCATTCGTGGCCTGACCACCTTTGGTCAGGGGCTGGGAACGGCCTTCATCTGGATTGGCATCTTGAGCCCGATTTGGGGCACTATACTCGGGATTACCTACTGGCGCCGCCGCAGGAAGAGGAATCAGCAGGCGTCCTGAAGACGCTCGAGTACTTGCTGATTGCTTAGACCGTAGACCGCTACCGTCTTGTTGCGGCTGGTTTGCCCCCGGGTAATGGCGAGGGCTCTTTCGCTGATGCCCAGCAGCCGGCTAAGAAAAGAGAGCAACTCCCGGTTGGCCTTGCCTTTAACCGGTGGTGCAGACACTCTTACCCGCAACACCCCGTCGGCAAAGCCGAGCACCTCGTTTCTCGGGGCTCTGGGGTAGACCCGGAGTGAGATTTTAGCTTCGTTTTCCAATATTAACGGAGTGGAGTCTGCAGGCTGTTATTCCCCTCCCCCGCCCCTTCTTGCCGTGCTGAAGGCGATGGAAGCCAGGAAAAGGACTCCGCTCATAATAAGCCAGAACATCCAGGTGAACTCGGGAAGTAGCAGGGGGATAATTCCCCCGGCGGTGAGACCACCTATGGTGGCGCATACCGCAGCAAGACTACCGAAAACAACAGCTGCTGTTCCCATTAAGGCAACCTCCTTCTTGTTTGCCGTGTAAATGCTCGGTAGAGCTCTCCGGCACAACTACTTGGCTTTATCTTAGTCTGCTGGTGCTATATACTAAATCTGGATGATAACACGAAATCGGCAAATAGTCCATAGCGTTGATCACTACGTTTGGGGAAGAGGCTGATTTGGAGCTGATTTTGGCCGGGTTGGCGCAAGAAGTGGGCGACCTCCTTCGCTGCGGAGGGTTGACCCTGGGAGTGGTTGAATCGGCCAGCGGCGGGCTGCTCTCGCATCTGATAACCGGTGTCCCCGGCTGCTCGGACTACTATAAGGGGGCGATTATCTCTTATAGCAACGAGGTCAAAATCGGGCTGGTCGGAGTGAAGGGAGATACCATTGCTGGGTATGGCGTCGTCAGCGGGCATGTCGCCCGTGAGATGGCCCGGGGTGGCCGGGTAGTCCTGTCCGTTGATATCTGTCTGGCCGATACCGGCATCGCCGGTCCCGGCGGTGCTGTTCCGGGGAAGCCGGTGGGGCTGTTCTACATCGGGCTGGCGGATGAGGCGGGGGCGTACAGCCGGAAATGCAACTTCTCCGGTGGCCGGGAGCAGAATAAGCTGGAGGCTGCCGGAGCGGCCCTGCAGTGGCTGAAGGAATACCTGCTGGATCGTAAGGGTACTTAGTGAATAGCTCGGACCGGAAGGCTTCGGGCTTCCCTCTGCGGTTTTGCTGCGGCGAATTGTGGGACAGAGTCGGGGGTGTTATACTCTAAAATATCTCGGAATTAGGAAGGAAGGTTTAGATTGAAAAGAGCTGACGGGCGAGCCTGTGACGAAATGAGGCCGATCAAGATACTGCCCGGATATCAGGAGTTTGCCGATGGCTCGGCGCTGATAGAGCTGGGCAAGACCCGGGTGCTGTGTGCGGTGAGTGTCGATGATAAGGTGCCGCCTTTCCTGAAGGGTGGTGGCAGCGGCTGGGTTACTGCGGAATATGCCATGCTGCCCCGCGCCACCTCCACCCGTACACGGCGGGACTCCTCGCTGGGCGGGGTGACGGGGAGGAACCAGGAGATACAGCGCCTGCTCGGGCGCTCGCTGCGGGCTGTAACCGACCTCAGCGTGCTGGG
>JAQTTS010000206.1 GCA_028710655.1 Dehalococcoidales bacterium | reverse complement strand
TGACGTTTCTGCCATCAAGCTTTACGATGGCACGACTCAGATCGGTTCATCTCAAGCCTTAAACACCAACACCCACAAAGCGACCTTCAACGTAAGCTGGGTTATTCCGGCTGGAGTGACCAAGTACCTAACCGTGAAGGTAAGTATCGCTTCGAAGGGAACCGCGACGGTTGGTGACAGCATCGTGCTCGGAATAGACGATGCTGCTGATATCACCTCCACCGCCACATTGACTGGAACCTTCCCGATTAACGGAAAGGCTCTGACAATCGCGGGTATTTCCGTTGGTGAGTTATTCGTAGCGGTTAACGCTTCTCCAGCTGCAGCGACCATCCTTTCGGGTTCAACCGAACAGGAAATCGCTTCCTGGACATTCACAGCTTCTTCATCTGAAGCGGTGAGCGTTACCAAAATTGCGATCACCCATGTGGGTTCAGCTGCCGGAACCGATCTGTCCAACATAAAATTGAAATATGCTGGAGCCCAGCTCGGCGCCACCGTAGCGCAGCTTGATTCGCAAAACCAAGCCGTGTTTGATTTATCAAGCACGCCTTTGGAAATTTTAGCTGGAGGCGCGAAGGTGGTTTACGCCTATGCGGATATCGCTTCCGGAATCTGGACAACCAGAACCGCCATCTTTGAGATTACCCAATACACCGACGTTACGGTTTACGGGGGCAACTCGGGTGGAGCGATTGAAGCTACAGCGAGCGATACAGCCGCTTTCTCCAAGCAGACTGGTCAAACCATGTCGATTGGACAAGGCACTGTTACCGTTAACATCGACGCTGCTTACAACCCTGCTTCTCAGAACTACGTCAAGGGAACAACCAACAAGCTGATGTCAGCTTTCAAGTTCTCGGCTGGTTCCACGGAAGGCATCAGGGTGACCAAGCTGAAATTAAAGCTTAACGACGGCAACGGTTCAGCGACCGATGTCTCCAACATCACGTTGTGGGACGGTTCGACCCAGATTGCGGGACCCGTTTCCTTGATCGGTTATTATGCCACTTTCGGCTCAAACACCATCGGTTACGATACAACCGGTTTGTTTGACGTCGCGAAGTCCAGCAACAAGACCATTCAAGTCAAAGCGGATATCCCCAACGGAGCGACAACCGCTCACACGATTGATTTGGACATCGCCGCTTATTCCGACATGTGGATTGACGGTTTGGATTCAAGATACGACTTGACCTTATCCGCTTCAAACCTAACCTCGGGCAACGCCAACACCCACACCATTACGGCTAACGGTGCTTTGACGGTTGCTTTAGCTTCTCAATCTCCAGCCTCTCAAACCTATATCAAGGGTTCAACGGGGATGGAAATGTTGAGATTCAACCTGACGGCCGATTCCGGAGAAGACATTAGTGTTTCTTCGCTGACCATCGACCTTTCAGACGAGGTTGCCGATTCTGCTGATTCCGGCGACTTCACCAACGTCAAACTGTTGAAGATGGACGGCACTCAGTTGGGTTCAACTGTGGCCTCTCCTTCAAACGAAGCTGCATTCAGCTTTAATTTGACGGTTCCTGCTTCAGAAACCGTAACCTTGAAAGTGGTGACCGACATTCCGAGCACCACCGGGTTAACGAGCACCGGTTACTTCGTACTTGACGACGCGGCGGATATCACCAGCACTGGTGTTTCTTCGTCAGCTGATCTCACCGAAACCGGCTCTGCTACAGGAAACACGATGACCATCGGCGAAGGATCCTTGACTGTTTCTGCTGCCGCCACTCCTGGCGACCAGAACGCGATCATCGGATCAGTCGACGTACCCATCGTTGGTTTGGTGTTTACTGCTGGCTCGGCTGAAGACGTCAGAGTAACCAGAATCAAGTTGAGCGCCTGTTCAAAGGAAGTCCACGGCCAGAACACCGACGCGCAGGACGTGTACGGTGGTGACCAGGACGACCTGACCAATATCGCGCTTTACGACGGTTCAACGAGACTGACCGCCAAGAAGACATGGGATTCTTCCACAGCAACGACCGTCACCTTCACTGCTTCTGACTTCTTGAACTCCCAGGGTATTACAATTACCAAGGGACAACAGAAGAACATTACAGTTAAAGGTGATGTTCCTTCGACCGGCACGGCCGATCACGCGATTGCTTTGGGTATTTCCAGCACTTCCGATGCGGCGGGATCGTACTCAACCCACGTCACATTCGTGGGTCTCAGTTCCAACACCACTCCGACTACGACAATCAGCTATTCGTCTGCCATCGGTGGAGTCAACTTCACCTCAAGCAGCGCGGCTGACACTCAGATCAACTACGTGACTCTGAAGGGAGCGGGCACCCTGACAGTGGCTTCCTCGCCCGACACTCCGGAGTCCGCGATAGTGACTGTAGGCGCGGCTGGAGTAGGCAGGTCTGATGTTGTGTTCCTCAAAGTTGACTTCACGGCCAACCGAGAAGACATTGACATCAAGGCTTTGACCATTGACCGTATCAACCGAGGCGATGTTGATTTCGCATCCATCAGCCTTTGGGACGGTACGACTCAATTGGGCGTATCCCAATCGCTGGTCAACTACGGAATCGACAACTCATCCTCAACGTTCAGCTTCCCGTCAGGCTCTTATTGGAGAATTCCGTCCGGTGTAACCAAGACTTTGACTGTTAAGGCCAACCTTAGCGGTACAAAGACCACCGAGACATCCGGCACGATTACCGGTGACTCTCCGAAACTTTGTCTGGCTTCAAGCACGGACGCGATGGGTGCGAGTTCCGGTACGACCATTTCGGCCAACACAGCGGCGATTTGCGGAAACTACCAAGTTCTCCACAAGTCCAAGCCCACGGTAGCAGCCGCTTCCTTGCCGACCACCGTTTACGGTGCCGGTGAGAAGACGCTGTACCGCTGGACAGTGACTGCTGACAGCAAGGGCGCGATCGGATGGATGAAGGTTATCTTCGACATTTCCGGTTCCGTCCACCTTGACAGCAGCAGTGTCGGTACGATTGGTTACGGCGGCGGTAATGCTATCGTTGCGGGTACCTTACAAAGTACCGGTACCGATGGTGTCTACATGGGTACAAGTTCCACGCCCGACGCGGGTATTGCTTACAAACTGATCTCCACCAGCACGTTGAAAGTTTACAACGTAGCTACCGGCGATCAGATCACTGCAAGCTCTACCGTTGAAGGCATGGGCGCCTATGGAGTCGCTGTCTGGAACTTCACACAAGGCGGAGCGAGAATCGTCTTCATTCCTAGCACCGAGCAAGTTATCGCTGCTGGTGAAACGAAGACATACGAATTGAGAGGTAATCTTCTCTACGGCGGGTTAGCTGGTGACGCGATTTCGGTCCAGATTGCCAAACGTTCAACTGCGACCAACACTAGCGCCTTCTCCACATTAGCTCGAGACGTTGATGGCAACGCTGCCACAGCATGGACAGCGACCTCGACTGCGTCGACGTTTGTCTGGACAGACAGATCAGGTGCAGCCTCGACAGCCGTTACTCACAGTTCAGTTTCGTCTGACTGGAGCAACGACTACAAAGTCTCTGGATTGCCGACCGCTTCGCTCAGCTTGAGCAAGTAATTCCGATTGAAATCCTGCGCCTCATTCCTTGTAGGGGCAGAGCAGGAAACAGGAAGCCGCCCGAAAGGGCGGTTTTCTGTTTTTGTGCTATACTTTAATAATGAGCAAGATTTTCTTCGTCCTTTTGGGGATACTGGCTTTGCTGCCGGGCGCGGCCCTGGGCTATACGGCAAGCGAATTTCAAGTTAATAGTCAATCCGTTTACGCCGTTCCGCAGAACACCGCCAAAGTTTTAATTTTGGATTTGACTATGCCTGCTGTATTGAAAGCGCTTACGGTTGAAAACGCGGGGACGGCTCAGCAGACCGATCTGTCCAGGATGACCATTTTGGAAGACGGGGATTCTCCGGGCTGGGACGGCGACGAAAAAGAAGTCGCCGTTAGGGCCGGTTCTCCTTTTTGGGAGACGCGGATTTCGGGCAATTTTTCCAAAACGAGGATTTTCGTCACGGTGGACATCGCTTCCAGCGCGGTTTCCAACAGGACCATGCAGCCGCGCATTTCGGCGAACGCAATCGAATTTGCGTCGGGCGGGGGACCATCAGACCAGCCCATTTTAGGTCTTGCGCGGGCCATTTCGGCCGTGGCCGATTCGCCTTCCGTGCCCGTAGCTCCGATTGCCGTCAGCGCCGAAGCGCTTTCTTCGACGTCCATCAGGTGGCGCTTTACGGACCTATCCAACAACGAATTCGGTTTCAAGCTTTTGGACGGGAACCTGAAGGAATTGGCGAAGATTGAAACAGCGGATCTTCCTTACATTGACGAAACGGGTTTGCAGCCCGGGACCGTTTATTCCGGGAGGAAGATAGTCGCTTTCAACGACCGGGGGGAAAGCCAAAGTTCGGCTTTATCTATTTTTCCGGAAACGAAGACCTTGGCCGAAATAAAAAGCACTTCCGTTGGAGAGGAAGTGGTTACTGAGGAAGTTCCGGTCGTGACGACGACCGAGGAAGAGATTGAAGAAATTGTCCAAGAAAAGGGATTGTTCGAAACTATTCAGGAAAAGATCATCGAGATCCAGCGGCAGATCAATATCCTTC
>JAQTTS010000205.1 GCA_028710655.1 Dehalococcoidales bacterium | reverse complement strand
CCGGGTGGTAAAAGATTCCGGAGCCAGTATCCTGCGTGGTGGTGCCTTTAAGCCCCGTACTTCTCCGTTCAACTTTCAGGGGCTAGAGAAAGCCGGGTTGGAGATTCTGGCACGGGTCAGGAAGCAGTTCGCTATCCCGGTAGTCACCGAAGTGGTCGACCCTCACGATGTCGAGATGGTTGCGGAATATGCCGATATTCTCCAGATTGGCTCACGGAATATGCAGAACTTCGCTCTGCTCAGCAGCGTAGGCAGGAGTAAGCGGCCTGTTCTTCTCAAGCGTGGCTTTGCCTGTACCGTTACCGAGTGGTTGACTGCTGCTGATTACCTGCTGGCTGAGGGGAATAATCAGGTTATCCTGTGTGAGAGAGGGATCAGGACCTTCGAGGATAGCGCTCGTTTTTCCCTGGATATTAGCTCCATACCGGTGATTAAGCAGTTCAGCCATTTGCCCTTAATAGTCGATCCTAGTCACGCGGCCGGCCATTATTCACTGGTGCCCGCGATGGCTAAGGCGTCGGTGGCAGCTGGTGCCGATGGTCTGCTTATTGAGGTTCATCCTAATCCGAAAGGGGCCCTGGTCGACGGACTCCAGTCGCTTACTCCCTCGGACTTTGCCCGGCTGATGGCGGAACTCGGTCCGCTTGCTAAAGCATTGGGCAGGTTTATCTAACCGTAGTCAGCAGCGGGTGTAGTGATAGGTGGGAGGATGATTAATATGGAGCGTGTTGAAAAGCCAAAGGCCCCGGTAATTGGAGGGGGGATGGCGGCGGAGCGTGATGAAGCTGCTGATATCGCCTCGCTGAAGAGTTTCCTCGAACCACGGGCGATAGCTGTCATTGGCGCTTCGAGGAAGAAGGGTACCATCGGTAATCAGCTCTTCCATAATATCTTGCATCAGGAGTTTAATGGCGTTGTCTATCCGGTAAACCCTCATGCGGAAATGGTAGCCTCGGTAAAAACGTATCCCTCTGTTCTTGATATACCGGGGATGGTGGATCTGGCAGTGGTTATCGTACCGGCTGAAGATGTCCTGCATGTGGTTGAAGAGTGCGGGCAAAAGGGTGTTCCGAGTGTGGTGGTGATATCGGCTGGTTTTGGTGAAAGTGGTGCTGAGGGCAAGGTGAGGCAGGAGAAGCTGCTCGATGTGGTACGCCGCTACGGAATGCGTCTTTTGGGACCAAACTGTATGGGAATCATCAATACCGCCCCTCAGGTTAATATGAATGCCACCTTTTCCTCGGTCTTTCCCCCTATCGGGAACATTGCTTTCAGCACCCAGAGCGGTGCTTTCGGGCTTGCCATTCTGGAATATGCCCGTAGTCTTAACATAGGACTCTCCACCTTTGTCAGTGTGGGTAATAACGCTGATGTGTCCAGTACTGATTTGCTTGATTACTGGCGGGAAGACCCGGCTACCGATATTATCCTTCTTTACCTGGAGTCTTTCGGAAAGCCGAGGAAATTTGCCCGGGTTGCCCGTAGCATAACGCCGGTCAAACCGATAGTAGTGGTTAAGAGTGGACGAACTCCGGCGGGTTCCCGGGCAGCGGCGTCGCACACCGGTGCTCTGGCTACTGCCGAGGTGGCTTCTGAAGCCCTGTTCAAACAGGTCGGTATGATCCGGGTAGATACGCTAGAGGAGCTCTTTGATATCGCTAATCTCCTCTCCCGTCAGCCGATACCTTCGGGTAATAGAGTAGCTATCCTGACCAATGCCGGTGGTCCCGGTATTATGACCGCTGATGCCTGTGTTGCCCGGGGATTGGAGTTCCCTGACCTCTCCGCGAGCACTATTGCCGCTTTAAAATGCTTCATGCCGCATCAGGTAAGCCTGGCTAATCCTATTGATATGACCGCCGCGGCTAACGCCGAAATGTACCGCCGGGTGTTGGAGTTGTTGGTACAGGATAATGTGGTAGATATTGTTATTGTCATCTTTATTCCGCCGATGCTAACTGATCCCGGCGGCGTTGCCGATGCTGTACGGGAAGTGGCGCCGCAGTTCCGCCAGCACGGTAAGACTATTGTTGCGTCGTTTATGGCTTCGCCGGTAGACAGACTTAGTCTGGGCCCCAGCTCAGCGGAAAAGGGAGGGGTCCCGTGTTATATTTTCCCCGAGTCAGCAGCGGTGGCACTGGGCAGGGCCTATGAGTATAGTGAATGGTTGAAGCGGCCAAAAGGTAGCATTGTGGAGCTCGATAGTATTGATAAGCAGATGGCCGGTGAAATAATTCTCTCGGCTGAGGCACGAAGCAAGACACGTCCTTTTTGGCTCGATACCGGTTCTGTTATCCGCCTGCTCAATTCCTACGGGATCGACACCGCGGTGTCGAAGTCAGCCGGGACCGCTAAGGAGGCATCCAGAGTAGCTAAGGAGATTGGTTTCCCTGTTGCGCTCAAGCTTGACGCTGCCTCGATTGTACATAAGACAGAGGTAGGCGGTGTGGTCCTTGATCTTCGCTCGCCGAAGGAGGTAGAACGCGCCTTTGTTCGGATTCAGGAGCGTCTGGATCGTGATGGGTTTGCTGACGAAATGCTCGGCGTCACCGTGCAACAGATGATATCCGGAGGAGTCGAGGTAATTGTCGGCGTGACCCAGGATCCCTCTTTTGGCCCCCTGATTATGCTTGGTATGGGGGGAATTTATACCGAGTTGTTCAAAGATGTTACCTTTCGTATTCATCCTCTCACTGATGAGGATGCCCGGGAGATGGTGCGTTCGGTTAAGGCTTATCAACTTCTTGCCGGCTGGCGTGGTGCGAACCCCTCTGATGTCGGGTCGCTTGAGGAGCTTCTGTTAAGGATATCGGCAATGGTGGAAGACCTGCCACAGATATTGGAGCTCGACCTTAATCCGGTAAAGGTTCTGGAGCGGGGTGGTGGTTATGTGGTGGTCGATGCTCGAATCCTGCTCGCTTAATTTTGGCTGCTAGCTCCGTTCAAACTCCAGACGTAGTATCCGCTCGGTTTTGTCGGTAACCTTTACCCTGTCATCTATGCGCCAGCCGACTACCCACAGTATCTGTTCGTGTGAGCAGACCAGGGGGACTCGATCCCGCCATGCGGCGGGGATTCTGGCATCAATCATAAACCTGCCCAGCTTTTTAAGCTGACTCATTCCTAACGGCTGAAAACGGTCTCCAATCTGGCGGCTGCGCACTGTCAGGCTATTTCCGGTTCTGTCCAGGTCGAGGCAGGCGCTAAACGGTTTGTCCATTTTTTTCATCGCCGGTTGCGGCCGGTTGATCACTTCTGCGTTGATGTGCCAGCCGGGCAGTACCGTTTTTCCCGGCAGGTTTAGTGTCCACGTACCATCCAGTCTGGGAAAAGGGGACAGGGCCGAGGATGCTTCACCGATCAGGTAGTTTTGGTACTCTATTGAGAAGGTCAGGTTACCGGGTAGACTGAGCCTTGTTCCGGCCGGTTTGTTCAGGGTCTCCATTATTTCTTCAATATGGCGTGTCTCAATATCTTTAAGGTTGCCCAGTAGCCTCTCGAAAGCCATTCGTAAGAGATGTCGTTTGAGCGCGGGGGGTAGTTTGATGAAGCTTTCCTTACCCAGGATAATAGTGTCCTCCTGACTCCGGGCAATTTCCTCCCATAACCGTTCACCTTCTTCCTCTAGGAAAGCGATTTCACTGGCGGCAATGCGAGCCGTCCTCAATATCGCCTGCTCTATCCCCGGGTTATAGCTCTTGAGGAGAGGTAGCAGTTGATGGCGTAGCTTGTTTCTTAGCGGAGATAGTGAAAAATTGGAAGTATCAATCTTGGGCTTGAGTTCGTGCTCCTGGCAGTAGCCGGTGGTTTCCCCACGGCTTACGGTGAGGAGGGGTCTGATTACGGCAAGATCTCCACCGGCTATCCG
The DNA here is from genome assembly GCA_028710655.1 of Dehalococcoidales bacterium. Next base: position 765 of record JAQTTS010000205.1, on the reverse strand, counting down.
CCACTTTAGATATGGCTTTAGCCCTTGCAGCCCCGTGGTGCCAGTCCCTCGCACCAGGTGCATCAGTATCGTCTCTACATTGTCGTCACTGGTGTGTCCTACCGCTACCCGGTCTGCTCCCACTGATCTGGCTGTCTCGGCCAGGAAGGCATAGCGCACCTCACGGGCAGCTTCCTCCAGTGAGATACGTTTTTCCGCTTGATGTCTTGCGACATCACCTCTCGCCACCGTAGCCGGGATGCCGAACTGACGGGCCATCTCGTCGACGTAGCGAGCATCAGCCTCAGACTCCGTGCCGCGCAACTGGTGGTTTAAGTGAGCTAAGTGCAGTCTGATACCAAGTTCGTTCTTCAGTCTGATTAGTATGTGCAGCAGGCAGACTGAGTCCGGACCGCCGGATACCGCTACCAGCAAGCAGGAGTCTACCGGTACCAGGCGGTGTTCCCGGATGAAGTCAAGTACCCTCAGTTCCAATGGCTTTTTAATACCCTTATTCTCCTTCATCTACGGACTCCTGATTTGCTAGACTGGTCTTTAGTATCAGCTTGGTGCGGTGTATTGATTGGGGCTGCTCACTGAAGCCAAGGGCGAGGGAAACCTGCTCCGGCCTTCCCGACCCGTTGCTGTCGCAGCGCAGTTTCATGCCAATTGTGCAGCAATTACGGGACCAATCTATAAGCCACAGGTCGGAGATTAGTGCTCTGAGGTCGTAGCTCCGTGTGCCGGTGTCTCTCTGGTGCTGCCATGGTAAGTGCTCGGCGGAAA
>JAQTTS010000204.1 GCA_028710655.1 Dehalococcoidales bacterium | reverse complement strand
TTTTATTGGCGGAGCTTTCGGAATCTTCACGTTCACCTGCGCCCTCTCAAAGGTGAGTTCTACCTTCCGGCAGAACCATGTCAGGCAGTCCGGGTCGGAACACACATCAAAGAAGATCTGGAGTATCGGGATATCGGCTTCCGGCACTAACAGGCCGACCAGCTTCTTGATATCGGGAAAGGGTATATTAATGACAAGACCGTTCGGGAACGCGTCAGGGCTTATTTTGCCGGCAGCCCGCAGGTTGCGGATAAGTATGTCTCCGACACCGGCAGCACCGCAAATCGGGCAGGCGACGTGTCCCTGGATTGGAAAACATAAACCTGGTTCGTTAGTCATTTGACTTATTCCCCCTTCTTTATACGGAACTTATCTTCCGTCACACTCACCTTTCTCTAGGCAGTTTACTCAAGTTGAACTTAATGCCACGCTCAGGAAAGATAGAAGGGTCATAATATAGACGATACATGTCCTCGGACTCTTTCACAGAAAACATAATACCTGCCTCAAAAAAGTCTATTCTGACCAGATTTTTCCCTTGTTTTGCGAGGTCTTGCGCTACGAGTTCCTTAAATTTATCCCTGGTAAGATACCCTTCAACATCTAAGTCCTTTTTGCTTATTTTTAGCATTCCGAGATAATTCCCCATGATGTACTACCCTCCCAGGTTACCTGTTAACAGTGTACCCTTGTAGTCGCAGGACCCCCTTAGCGAAATCAAGGAGTTGTTCCCGTGTGAAGTAGGTACTTATATTGATGACTTTATGAGCAGGCAAAGGCCAATAGGCGTCACAGATGAATGGCAGACATGGCCAGCCAGTGCCTTTACTAATTTTCTCGGCGAGAAATTTCACGCTCTCAAAGAAAGTGTTATCGTCCAAAAGAACCTCTAGTGCTTGCCGTACCGGAGTTCCTTACCGTTAATCGTGGCACGGGCAATGTTTCGGGCATACGAACTTCAGTTGCCCGGACCCAAAGCCGTTATACTCGCCCCGGCGGTCGCAGCACGGTTCACCTTCGGTGCAGCTCCACAGAATGTGGCCGTGACCCGCCTGCAGATTCAAACGGGCTTTCCAGTTCCCAATCTGCACGGATATTTGCGTTACCTCCTGGTTGGAGTGCAAGAACGGGCACCTCAGCCCGTCGAAGCTCATTCCCTCCTCACGCGGCTTGACCGTAATCTCTATATCGCCATGCTCACTGCACATCATCTTGATCTTTACGGTTTGCCCCGCAGCGAACAGTATTGGAATCATCCTCTACACCTCATTTAGCCTTCCTGCTCTCGTCTACAGGCGCTCCATCGGCCTCCAACCTCTGGACACGTCCACCCAGGCAGATGAAGACCCAGCCAGGCGCCCAGGAGACAAATCTCAGCCACCGGAAACGGAAAATCAGGGTCTCACCGGTCAGGTTGTTAAGGAACGCAACGAGCTGCTCTCGCGGCAGCCAGGCAGGCTGCCGGCCCTGTGGCGGGTCTTTCTCCCACGCACCCATGGAGAGGCGGAAGATCCGCTCGTCCGTCACGTCGTACTGCCGGGCATCCCATTGCTTTTTCCCGCTGGCCATCAGCTGCCACAGTGAGTCCTCACATTTAAAAACGATATCGCCTTCCATCTAGTTCCTCCCCTGGACCAGGCGGTATGGATGGTGGTCCGGCCAGTAGAATTCCGGGTCGGCAAGCTCTGTGACCGGTACGCGCCAGTAATGGGCATGGCCATCTTCTCCCATGTCCCCGGCTATGGCGTAGAGCACGGGCTTGCCTTCTTCCGCACACCGGTCGCACAGTAACGCGGTGGCCAGCGGGTACTTTCGTGACTCCGGTATCAGGATATTAACCTCCGCCAGGTATGGCCACCTGGCCAGTTTCTTGAGACTGACCAGGTTTAAATGGCTGCCGCCTTGCCTGACAGTGTGGTCTTCGCCGGCGCAGCAAAGACAGTTCCAAAGCTTTTCCATAGCTGCGTCGTTCTCCAGACCTCCCTCGTACTCTGGATTCTCGTTATCTTCCAAGGTATTTACCTCCTTCCAGTCTTTTTACGATTTTCCGTCTGATGTTGGACCTGTGTTGCTCAACCGTACGCTTGGATATTTTTAACCTTCTGGCCACCTCGATGTTGGACATGCCCTCTTCATGGAGCTGGAGTACCTGCTTTTCTCGTGCAGTAAGCTCCAGGACACCCGTTTGCCTGGTCAAAGGAACCGGGACTGAGAAGAGGTAGCGTTCGCCCTGCAAGAGATGAACCGCTTCGGCTACTATCACCTCTATCCGGAGGTTACCGTCCCCGCTGTAAACGTGCATTTCGCTAGTGGCAATCTCAATCACTTTATTTCCTCCCTGCTGGCTGCAGTCTGGCCAGGCCATCTTTCTCCACTACCGTCGGGACAAAGGTGCGTAGCTTCTCAAGAAAGGTGGCCAGTTTCTCAGCGTCAGGCTCCTGTAATGAGTGCCCGTAGTTATCGGCGCCCACCTCGACGATCTGCGGTTCAATGTCTCTGAACCACCTTTCCATGACCTTGAGGTCGAAGTCCATGACCGGCTCAACCGACACGAATTTCCTCGGGTGACCCATCACTCCCAGGGCACGGTACCTGTTAAAGGGCGCCGGGGCATGAGAGACCCCCGGATAGACCACATTCGTCTCGATAGTTGCGCCAAGGTACAGGTTCTGTGGCAAGCTGAGGTCCTCCCAGTGCAAATAAGCCTCAGGGTCTTTCGTACAGAACAGGAAGGAGGTGTCCGGAAACGACCTCACCACGTTGAGTATTCGTGACACCTGTGCCTTCGTGGCGAAGGAGATGTCACCCATACTGCTGACAAACACGAACGCACCCGGCCGGAACTTTTTCGCGAGCAGCTCCGGGTGGAATGCCGGAGTAAAGCCCTGGGTGTACCGCTCCTTGCCTTTGAGACGTCCCTCGGCCAACGGCCGGGACCAGCAATAGGTTCAACCATACTGGCAGCCGGTAAAAACATTCCAGGTCTCCATCCGTCTCGGGCCCTCCGGCGTTGGATAGCTGAACATCTTGCTCATCGCATAGACCCCCATATCAGAATCATTACGCACGCCCAGAAAACGACAACACCCATGGCGACACTGGCCAGCCCGTACACCTTCTCACGGTAGGGGCACCTCTGGAGGATCAGGAACACCACAGGAACAGCCGCGGCCTTCGCGACCAAGAGCCTCCAGGAATCGGCTATCTCCCTCAGGATAGGGTTGCCTTCCGCGCCGATGCCGGAGCCAACAATCAGGATGGTGAGGACAGCGTCCAGCATCCAGAGCACGTAAAAGATGACCGTGTAGAAACTGAGCTTGAGAGACATTCTAGATCCCCTCTACTTCGACGGATGTTGGTATGACCGGCCATGTTGAGAGACGTAATAAGCGTAACAAGACCGGCATCTGATGTAGGTCTTTTTACTGGTAGCCCGACCACAATCTAAACAAACACCTCGACCACGTTTTGCCCTGGTATTCCTCCAATAGGTAGCTTGGCATTCCTTTGAGCAGAATGCTCTTCCTGGCTTAATGAGGGACTTTGCCCGGTGGAAGACCTTTGAACATTGGACACAAATCAGCTCCGCCGTCTGATAGAGACGCTTACACTCAGTCGAGCAAAGAAAGGTACGAACACCTAGTTTGTGAGGCTCACGGTAGATGGTATTGCCGCATTGTGCGCATTGCCTGAGCTGACCAGACCGCTTCCCCAGCTTCTGGCAAGCCGAGGAACAGTAGCGTTTATCTACCCACGATGGGTAAATACGAAACACTTTGCCGCAAGCCAGACATTTTCTTGTTGGAACCGTCAAATGTCCCAGGATATAGATGCAGATTTCCGTTCGAGGGTCTTCCTCACCACGAAATACATGACCTATCATCTCAACGACTTGTGAGTCGTCTGCCCAAACTATGCCGTTGCACGCATCGAAAACAAGCTTTGTCATGTTATCGAGGTCACGACGTTGCTGAGTGGCTTGGTAGAAAATAAGGCGAACACCGAACGCGTGGTCAGGGTCTGCCAGCATACCTCGGTAAGCGGCCTTAATCTGCCACCCAATTGCATCCTCAGCTTCGCTCGTCTGTCGAGGAGTGTAGACATTACCCTTCCGCGTAATCGCTAGACGAGGCCTTTGCTTCGAAACCGGATCCCCCTTGATAACCACCTGCACCATCACACTTGCCTTCCTAACTCTGGTAGGCCATGTCAAAATATTTGGCGCGTTGGGACTCATCGCCGCCGGCGGGACCGCGCTAACGACAATCCGCATTGTCAAGCTTCTCCAGGTTGTCGTACACCAGGTTCAGGTACAGGTAGTAGTTCGATTTCCAGGCATTGTCTTGCCAGAGCTCGGCTTGCTTCGCCTGTCTCTCGTGTTCTTTGAGCAGCTTTTCCAGCGCGTCAGTCAGCTTCACAGGACCTCCTTCTCACGGTAGTTTACGCTCTCGTACGCCGGCTTACTGTGGTCACGGCGGCTTGTCTTTGGGTACTCCAAGCCAGTCCAGGATCATTCCCTTCACGTAGGAGAGTCGAGTAATATTAGCTCGCGCCGCCTCCTTGAAGGCCTCGTCAACAAAAGACGGCGGGCAGCCCGCGGCGGATAATTGTTTTGAGAAATCTCGAATCTGCGCAAGGGCACGACCATCAGGCA
>JAQTTS010000203.1 GCA_028710655.1 Dehalococcoidales bacterium | reverse complement strand
GATTTAAGCCAGACCGAAGGCGATGAGCTACCCGAGTTTGAAGTACCGGTGCTCACGGGTGAGGCCAACGAGGAATTATTTGCCGATTTGCTTGCCCACATGAAGCGGCGTGGTGTCAGCGTGGATTTCGATTCCAGGCCGAATATAGATCCCGGCATCAAGGGGTTTTTCAGCCAGGCCGGCATTTGGGTACGTCCCGAGGAGCCGAGAGCCCAGCAGCTGAAGACCTTGCTTCATGAGATTGCCCACTATTACTCGGAGGGGGTGTTCCATATACCGAGGGCAGACGCAGAAACCATTGCTGAAAGTGCTGCCTTTGTCGTGGGCACCCACTTCGGCTTTGATACCGGGGTGAGGTCATTCCCTTACGTGGCGCTATGGGCAAAGGACAAGAAGGTCCTGGAGAATAATCTCGGCGCCATCCGAAAGGTTTCAACCACGATTATCGAAGCCCTGGAAGAAATAAAAACGAGGATGCCGGTTTAGGAATATGGCATTGGAGCTTAGACCAAATAGAGGGGGATTTTTAAGACCGTTCGGCTGCGGCTGGTTTATCCGGGAATATCTCCTGGGTAAAGGCCCGGAAGGCTCGCGTGCCATTGATCCGGAACGCGGCGCCGCCCAGGCCGACATCAACTTCGAGTACAAGGAAGCGCTGGCCCGGGCTACTGCCAGAGAGCGCGCTGAGAGGATTATCAGCCGCATGGTGGTAGGCGGCGCAGATGTCACCGAAGAGCAGGCGGACAGGATCTACGAGCGTGAACTGAAGAGGGTTTCCCGCAAGTTTACCCACATGCGGTATCACTCGTTCCTGATGTACTTCGGTGTGCTTAAGAGACTCGGGTGGGTGGAAGTAAGCAGTGAGACGGAGCCGTCCTCTATCCAGGAGAACTATCCGCCGGCCCCGGAGCGGACTTACTACCGTCTCACGAAGAAGGGAGTAGAGGCCGGGGACGACCTCTGGTCCAACCCCCTCTTTACGCTATATCCCGAGATCGGCCCCAGCCACATGAAACGGTCGGATTAATAGCATCGGAAGCGCGTGCGCTGATAACTCAAGTGGGAAGGTAAATATTGGCTGATATCATTCTTGGTTCCGATCCGATTTCCCGGCCCAGTTCGTCACCGTCCGGGTATACGTACATATACCTGGCCAGTCCGGCTGCCGTCGATGGCTGGATTACGGCTTTCCAGGTCTATTTTCATACTGCCCCCTCCGTGTTTAAGATCGGTCTATTCTATCTTGTAAGCGGTTCTACCTGGCGGTGCCGGAACAGCGTAACGGTGGAAGGCATATCATCTGGCTTACAGACAATCGACGGCCTGGTCATGGAGGTCAGGGCTGGAGACTACATAGGGTTCTGGCATCAGGGGGGGACGCTGGCAAGAACCGATTCCGGTGGACCCGGCGCCCGTTATATTTCCGGTGAGTACGCCGATCCCGGTGATGAAGCGTCGTTTTCGCTGATCAGTTCGGGACGTATCCTCAGTGTCAAGGGAATCGGGACCACGGATTTCGTTCCGCCGGCTGTTCTCGACAGCCTGACCGAAAACCTGTTTGCTGACCTGAACCCTGTTTTCAGGGGATATCCTCAGCCTGTCTATGACTATTTCTTGAACGCCTCCAACAGCGAAGACGAAGTAACCCTGACGGCCACGCTGGATGGAGCGACGATAAAGTATTCCTACGGCGATGTAGTCGCTAAGGAAGTGGCTTCCGGTGTTGGCGAGACCATTCCCCTGGCTCTCGGTGCGAACGCGGTTACAATCACGGTTGAGAAGACCGGTTATGAGACTAAAACTTATACTGTCACCATTACCAGGATAGGTATCGTCGATTGGGAATATATCCTCCCGAATGGGGACACGGGAACGAAGTCACTAAAAACCTATCCCGCATCCCCCTCGTCTCACTATGACAAGGTGAGGGCGCAGACGACCGGTTCGAACGTGTACTGGGACCTCGCTTCTGAGGTCGGAGACCTGTGGTCGTTCGACAACCCGATTCAGAGGGAGAAACCCGACGTCAAGAAGGTCAGGTTTTTCGTGGTCGGCTTCCGCAACAATCCGTTGGCCTGGGGCAAGTTCGCGGTCTATACCAACGGTGCTCTGTATAAAGGACCTCAGAATACTTGGGCTGGGGCACCGGGGAGTGAGTATTACACCCTGACCTCGAATCCGATTACAGGGAATCCTTGGACCTTGGAAGAAATCGATGCCTTACTGGCCGGGGAGTATCACTTTGACTCCGGCATTCCATCTAGAGTCGGGAGCTACTGGTATTATCTTTCCATCGTCTATGAAAACGCTTCGGTCCGCACCGACAAGGCTACCACTTACACCGGAACCACAGTAACGCTTCATGGCACGGTAACCAACACCGAGGGCACCTTCCTTGACCCTTACACTCCTTTGGGCGATAACCTGCTCAGGGTGAAGTTCGAGTGGGGTGAGACAATTGCTTACGGCAATTCCACCGCCTACCAGATGGGGATTACAGGGGCTTTTAGCTCCAATCTTTCTGGCTTGAATCCAGCTAAGACGTACCACTACCGGGCTGTGGTTGAGGTTCGTGCAGATAGCAGGGTAGGCGGATTCGACGTCTACTATGGAGAAGACATGATTTTCCCGTCAAGCGGTGGTCCGGTCGGACGGTCTATAGCTGACAGGCTTGCTGTTGAAGGTGCGATTTAGGGGATTAATGATGCAACGCTTTGAGTGGTACAGCGGACCTATGAATGAGGTCACCAAGATGTATGAGCCCTTCTGGAAGGGCCAGTCTTTTACGCCTCAGATAACCCATAAGATAACGTCGGTCAAGCTATACTGCTACAGGGTATATTCAGCTTTAAGCTTCAAACTTACGGCAGCTATTTACGCGGCGCCGAGCAATACGCCGGTCGGTCCTTCACTGGCCTACGGGGAGATTCCTGCGACAAACTTGCCGGAAAGTTGGAACTGGGTTGAGGTGCCCCTCAATGCTCCTTACGCCATCCTTCAAGCCGGGATCAAATATGCCATAGCTTTTCATTACACGAGCACCAACTCGAATTACTATGTCTATTGGAGTATCGCTAACCCTGGAGACTACGCCGAGGGTGTTTGGCTTGATCAGGGCAGCCCGAATTATACCCGGGACGGACGTTTTGAGGAGTGGGGTGAGCTATTGACGGCAGGTGGAGGTACTGGCGGCGTCACCCATAGACTCATCAGCGTGGGCGCAATTTGAACGTATTTCCTGTTTCTTCAATCGTCATTTAATACTACTTTGTTATCCAAAAAGTCTAAGCGGGGAACCGATTTGATAAAACAACCATCTTCCTGATAAAATGGGGCAAATTGAATATGTGCTAGGGGAGCTGAAAGGCTGAGAGTCCCGATAAAATCGGGGCGACCCTTATAACCTGATCTCGGTAATGCGAGCGTAGGAAAGTGTCTGAGGAACCAGAAGGCCATTTTCCCGGCTTCTGGTTCTTTGTTTTTTACGAAACTTTGCAAGGAGTATTTATGGATGAGATAGTTATTTCTCAGGCAATTATCCGGGGTTATTTCGATGATTTTCTTAAATACATGGATGTAGATGTCGCCATTGTCAGCGCAGGACCATCCGGGCTGTCAGCCGCTTATTATTTAGCCGGGAAGGGTATTAAGACCGTTATTTATGAGAGAAAATTAAGTATCGGCGGTGGTATGTGGGGTGGGGGCATGATGTTTAATCGCATTGTTGTGCAAAGTGACGCGAAGCATATTCTGGATGAGTTTGACATCAAGTCGGAGGAATTCCAGCCAGGCTATTTCGTGGCAGATTCTGTTGAAGCGGTCTCGACTATGTGCAGTAAGGCAATAAAAAGCGGGGCATGTATTTTTAACTTGATAACCGTAGAAGATGTCATGATACGGGAAAACAACCGGATTACAGGACTGGTTCTAAACTGGAGTGCGGTAGATATCGCTAAACTGCACGTTGATCCGCTAACTATCAGGTCTAAATATGTTATTGATGCCACCGGGCACGATGCCGAGGTTTGTAAAATCGTGGTAAGGAAAGCAGATGCCAAGCTCAATACAAACACTGGTGGTATCGATGGCGAAAGATCTATGTGGGCTGAGGTAGCTGAACGAGAAGTCATGAATCACACAAAAGAGGTCTGTCCGGGACTATTTGTTGCGGGTATGGCGGCTAATGCTGTATATGGTCTGCCTCGTATGGGGCCAGTATTCGGTGGTATGTTACTATCTGGAAGAAAAGCCGCCGAACTCATCGCTAAAGAACTGAATAAGGGTATTAAATAAGGTGATTGTAATGGAAAAGGCAAGAGAAGCTGAAGCCATTCTGGGCAACCTCGTGATGGCACTTCATATCCTTGAGGATTGCGCTGAATTCAGTACTCTTATACCTGAAGTCAGAACCAATATCGCTTACGCCTTGCCTGATTCCCAGACACCACAAGAAGTAGCCGCTTTCCCCGGCCGCATTACAGTCGTTCGGGGTTATCCACACGCCTTGACCATTCCATACTGGGGCGCCTCGGATCATCTGGCACGGCGCATCATCGAATCCAGAAAATATGATAAAAGCGTCAATGCCATTATTAACTTCAAGTTTGAAGAAAAGGTGCTTTCTGTAGTTCAGGAATACTGCCAAAGAGAAGGG
>JAQTTS010000202.1 GCA_028710655.1 Dehalococcoidales bacterium | reverse complement strand
AACGGCGAGGCTAAACCACAATCGCAGCCTGAGCCAGCGCAACCCACGCCAGCACAACCTGCTCCATTACCGGAGGAAAAACCTCAGCCTGTGGAGCCGGTGCCGGTCTTTGATGCGGCTGCCTTCCACGAGGTAGTGCTCAAAGATGTCGGCCCCAAATATACCGAGATCAATCCCTGTACCATATTTTATGAGGCCAGGGACAAGGGTTTGGTGACTAAAGTTGATCACATCAGCCAAGCTGTGGACTACTGGGATTACTTAATCGACCTGGCACAGGAAGGCTTCCAGCATATCTGGGGCTACACACTTGAAGAGGCTATCGCCAAGGTCAATGAGACGGGCTGTCCTACCTGTCCCACCTGTCCCGGCAGCCGTGACATCGACAGCAAGGCCAGGCAGGCAGGTATGTCCTTCTATGCCATTCTGCTGGAGCTGAGGCGCATCATGAGGAAGCGCCAAGATATTTACCAGCTGGCCCAGTGCGACATTGACTGGAAATCCAAACTCGGCACCCAGCATCAGACGCTGTATGGACTTGGCGAACTCGCTGAAGAGCTAATGAGAACGGGGTAGTAATGGAATGCTATGAATACTGTAGGATGCTCGGATTCTGGTTCTTCTGGGTCTGTCTCAGCTACGGACTGGGCATCCTGGTGGGCTGGATTATCTGGGGTAGAAAGTGAGGAACCATGCGCTATGCCATAATTCCTAAAGGGCTGACACTATCTCAAATAGAGGAGGAATGCCTGAAGCTTGGTGCTAGGAACATGAGGAAGGCACAGCTGCTAGAGCAGGTGTTCTGCGAGCTTGAGACTGAGGCGATATCTAAACTTAAAGCAATACCTGGGATTGAGGTCAAGGAGCTCAAGGATTTCACTACTCATCAGGTGATGCCTCCGCCGCAGTTCGCAGCACCCCCTGTCTATGCCGCTTCCCAAGGGAGCATGGCTTCCCTGTGGTGGCAGACCAGGGCAATGATGGATCCGCCCATCACCGGGGATGGACTCACTGTGGCAGTGCTAGATACCGGCATTCACAAGACACACCTTGCTCTTGCTGGCAAAGTGATCCATGAGGCCAACTTCACCGACTCGTTAGACTGCGAAGACAGGTTCGACCACGGTACAGGAGTAGCTTATCTTATTGCCGGTGGCAGGCATGCCTTAGGCGAGGAGTCGGGGATAGCCCCTGGCGTTAATTTGATGAACATCAAGGTACTCAATGACGAGGGCATAGGCAGCACCGAGAGCGTTATTCTGGGACTGGAAGAAGTTTGCCGTCTCCAGGCTGAGGCAGAGGCGGCGCAGCTGGCTCCCTGGGAGCCAATGTACCCCAACATCGTCAACATGAGCCTGGGAGCACCTGATGACGGCGATCCGGACAATCCCATTAGACTGGCCTGTCGCAAGGCCGCCGGTGAGCCCTACTGGTTGGGGCTGGTGGCAGCTGCCGGAAACTCGGGGCCTGACCCATCGAGTATTACCATACCGGCCACTGACCCCTATGTTTTCGCCGTGGGTGCCGTTACCTTTTCGCCGTATCAGGTCTGGGAGCATTCCAGCCGTGGTCCAACCAAAGAAGGGTTGACCAAGCCTGACCTGGTGTTCTTCGGTGTCGATATTTTAACTGCCAGCTGCAAGAGCGACAGCGCCTATGCGGTAAAGAGCGGCACATCCTTTGCCTCGGCCTTCATCTGCGGTGAAGAGGCCATCATCTTTGAAATGCTGCGCAGGATTACTGGACAGGCCTACCCCAACTATAGCTTTGCCCTGGAATTCCTCAGGGAGGGAACACCTCAGCTCTGTAAGAAACCCTACGATGCTCCACCTGAGCAGGATAACGATTATGGCTGGGGACAGCCCTTTGGTGATTTGGCTATCCAGTCTTTTCAGCCCAAGCCAGCGGTCTCGATGTCGGATATGGGCAGCCTGCTCGGTTTAGGGCTGATGTCGTCGCTGGCTAGCGGGCTATTTAAGGCGATGAGGTAAGTCATGACCAGCCTGCATATCACATTACATGACTTTCAGGATACCTGGGACAGCCAGATGCAGCAGAGCCTGATCGACTGGCATTTGCAGTCGGGGATCAAGGCTGACCTGGCTATCATCGCCGGCTATTTCGGCGACGACGCACCGCTGGTGGATAGGGTTAAAGCCGGAGTCCAGCAGGGCATATTTGGCATCTACAATCATACGTGGGGGCATATCGATTTAACCACGCTAAGCAAAGATGAGATCAGAGAGAGCATACTGAGCTCACAACAAAGGCTGCGCAATATCTTTGGCTTGGAGCCGACCATAGTAGTGCCTCCGTATTGGAGCATCAACCAGGATGTTATCGACGTCTGTGCTGAGTTGGGGCTGCAGATACAGAGGATGGAGCCATATACCCTTCTCTTCCCGCAGTTTGTTGATGGCGGCTGGGCACAGATCGTACCTGAAATTGTGCGAGAGGATGTAGAGAATACTCTTGACACTTATGGCGCAGTTGAGATTGCCGTCCATCACCAGGGGATCATCGATATCAACCTTTACATCCATGCCATGGACATGTGCTTCAAGCCCGAGTGGATAGATACTGTCTCCAGTATTGTAGGGATGAGTACCAGTCTTTTGACGCTGGGACTTGCAATTACGGTTATAGCGGGAATGCTCCAAGGAGGTGAAAATAGGCATGGCTAATACCTTTATCCTGGATATCCTCACTGCTATCAATGGTGAGCCCAGGGACTATGCCACCCCAGGCGATACCGTGGTGGTGGCGGTACGGCTGAAAAATATCGGCAACGAGGGCTTTTCATTGTCCCTTACCGGGACGCAGGATTCAGTACAGCTCAGCTTCAGCCCGGCCAGCGCTTGGGCCAATAGCCTTCAGACTATCTATTTTCAAGCCAGCTTCACCATGCCTAACAAGGATGTCCTGGTCAAGGCCTATGGCTGGTGGTGGAATGGTTCTCAGTGGATTAATGATAGCCAAGGGGAGAAAAGCCTGCTGCGCTCCGCAGCGACATCCGAATTCAATAATTTCCAAATAATGCAGTACCAGAAGCTGTAAAAGGAGGTCAAAACATGGAGATACAGACCCTGGAGATACGGCCCGCCCAGTACCCCGGTGGCGGCTACATGTATGCCCTAGGCACACCCATCGAGGTGAGGAACGGCGATACGGTGAGGATAACCGTCAGCTACTCTTACCGCGGGCCAGCCAAGACACTTACCCTCTACGGGGCCATCGGCCACAAGATGATATGGTTTGACGAGAAGGTAAATGGATCTAGGCAGGTATCGCTGCCCGATTCACCGAATTGGATCACAAGAACGGACTATGTAGACGTGGTGATAAATACCGCCCAGATACCGGCTGGCACCGGCTATGATATGTATGCCAAGTTCATGGAGGGAGGCAGTGACCTGGTGATCTCTCCTGAGCTCTATGACGTCATTAACGTGCTGGCCATGAACGCCGAGTTCCAGAATTTCCAGATAACCAATTGGATCAAGGTGTAGCCATGCTGCAGGTGATTTCGCTGGAGACTCCGGTGATTGTAGATCTGACCGCCGGTGACACGCTACGGATACTCATCAGCTTCGGCTATCGTGGTCCGGAGACTAGGCTGACGTTGTATACCTCTATCGGCAATATTAGTCTCTTTGGCTTCGACGAGATCGTCTCAGTGCAGAAGGCCATCGATTTGCCCGAGTCACTGGAGAGCTATACCACACGGGAGGAGAGCATCGATATCACAATCAGTCAAAGCATCTCGGCTGGTACCGGCTATGACCTCATGGCCAAGATCAAGGAGTACCAGTCCCAGACCGAGATCAGGGTTAACGACGTTATTAATATCACCGGGACACCCTCTCCCTGGGCTGGCCTCACCTCGGTCATGATGATGGCGATGCTGATGTCTATCATGGGACAGGTCATGCCACAGGAGCAGGGCTAGCACTATGAAAGTGTACCTGGAGCAGGCCGAGATCGACAGACTTGAAGAGCAAGCCCTCTATCTCCGTGATAGGTTGCTTATCAGGTTGCTGTCACGATTGGGCTGCCGGGTATCCGAAGCCTTGGCACTGAAAGCCAGGGATATCGACTTCAACTGTGGTATGGTAACCATCCAGCATCTCAAAGAGCACTTTAAACTCGCCTGTCCCAAGTGCCAGGCCAGGCTGGGCAGGACACACAAGTTTTGCCCAGGGTGTGGTAGTGAAGTTGGAAAACCTCTGTCCAAACTGCAGCAGGCACGCAAGTTAAGAAGGGTGCCTCTGGATAATGAGACATTAGAGATGCTCAAGGATTTTATTCCCATAGATGGCACCAGCGAATTTATCTTCGGCATCAGCCGTCATCGTGCCTGGGAGATCATCAGGGAATGTGCTCGAAAGGCAGGCGTATCGAATCTTATTAATCCAGAGACAGGCAAGCTCAAGGGAATCAGCCCGCACCGTTTGCGCGATGCCTTTGCTGTTCATGCCGTGCAGGTGGATGACTCGGGCGATGGACTCAGGATGCTCCAGGAGCATCTAGGACACCAGAGCATCACTACCACAATGCGGTATCGTAAAGTTAGCGGAGAAGAGCACAAGGAGTGGTACCAGAAGCTATGGCAGAACAGGCAGCAGTAATCATCAAAGATAGACAGTGGCAGGTAACAGTGGCCAC
>JAQTTS010000201.1 GCA_028710655.1 Dehalococcoidales bacterium | reverse complement strand
GCCCCCCCAAAAGAGGCCCTTTTAATACGGCGCTATTCATCATAATCTGTCTCCGACCTAAGCCACTTGAATTCACACGCTCCTCCGGGAAGCAGAGCTGGGTCGTACTGGACTAATTGCTGAGGTATGAATAACTTCACATTCCCCGGAATAGACAGGCTTGTAGAAGTGCTTTTCCCAATAGATTGCCAGCCCCGCCCTCGCCACGTATGAGGAACATTTCTGGGAGCGATCTCCGGGTCTAGGTACGGCATCGGCGCTTCCCACGCTACGTGTCCATTACCAACATCCTTGATGTAATCGCCATTAATGTATAGTCGGAGGGTGTTAGCAAAGTAAAGAGGAACGCCCGGAGTGTGAATCCTCTCCAGTAAAATATCCATATCCCACTCGCCGGACGGCATCGGCATAATCGTGCTGCGCTCGTAGTATCCATTGTACCAGTAGTTACTGTTTGCCTTTATAGCCATGAGGCCTGACCATAAACGCAAATCCCCGTCGTTTTCATAGAATGAAATCCGCCACACCGTTGCAAGGAAATTGTTTAAGTAACCCCCAGGATATTCCGTGGGGTAGCCATCGCCACATTCGAGCGTGGTATGCCACTGCTGGGGCGCTTCCAGATATAGATGTGCGCCAGCCCCTGAGCCGGGCGCTACGTTTTTACCGTGCAAGGTGTAGCTAATCGTTAAACCCTTCATGAACGCGCCGCCGACGCCATAAGCGGGTTCTTCTGAATTTCGGCGTAATAGCGTAGTCCCTCTAGGACCCATATTTAACGGGTACGGATAGAACTCAGCCACCGGAGCATCAAACAGGAAATCACCGCCGACGGGAAGAGACATGTACTGCTCTGTCCCAATGGAAATTATCTCCCCTTCTAGCTCCAGGTTCCCTGCTACCGTTATCTGCAGGGTTTCTTCCACACTCTCCCAGACATATGAGGAGCCTTGTTTCGCTGCCATTTTTGCGGTGATGGTAAGCAGTCCCGTTATATACCACGTGTAATTTTCTTCAAATATACCTGTTCCGTCTCCGGCATCTTCCAATTCATACTCTACAAAACCCTCCCCGTCTCCATGATTCACGAGAAGCACAAACCCCTGCTCCGCGGTCAGGCATCGGTCTGTAGTAACAACCAACTGGTGCGGAGTGCCGAAAACAACGTCACCTGTTCCTACAGACACATCAGTTACAGCAGAACCGACAATATCCAACATCTCCGCCAGAAGTACCGCTTCCCCATAGATGCGAGTGCCGAAAAGGGATGTATAAAATGGAGTTGCAACAGGTTGGCAAGAACCAACCTCTTCAAATAATAGTTCGGTATTTGGCAAATCAGGAGCAAAATCTTCAGTACCGCCAAGCACCGTGATAATTTCCCTTCCGTCTCCGGCATCAATCTCGACGCCCACCCCATAAAGCCCTGTGTCCCCCGCAAACTCCCACGACAACGAGGCAGCGGTAAAAATCGGTACCGTGTATTCGTCTGCAGTAAACGAGACCAGTTCTGGAGGGGCAGGACGGGTATCTGGAGTTACTTTTGCCTCACCCGTGGCAGGCATAAGTATCTCCTGTTCCTTACTCAGAGAAAGCAACGTCCACGGCTGGCCCTTGCCTGACGGTCTCACAAGCAGGACAGACCCGCCTACAAGGTGAGGTTCGTCCGTCAAAGCCTTTGCTTCAACAGGGCTGGCCTTGCCTTCTGCCTGAACAAGGTATCGCCGGAATCCTACCTGTGAAAGTATCCTGCCTCTTGAAACATTGTCATAAAGTCCTGTCCGTTTAGTAACGACGTTTTTAACATCCTCAATCCATGAGACAGGCTCCCGGCTAATGGAGTTCTGTAACCTCGCAAGGGTCGAAGTAGTTACCATTTCGATAATGTCGGAACACCTGTCAAGGTCAACGGTAACGGTATCTATCTGCCACTCAAGACCTCGCCAGATAACCGAATCCCCGGACAGGTAATCGTCATTGGCGACTGACACATTGGCATGTCGTATCCTGCCCTTTTCAAAAAGGACGCCTAGAGCGAATGCCTGCATACCTGTCTCTGTATCAAGGGAAACAGCCTGACATTCGTACTCATACTCTCCCAATGCGTCTATCGCGTCGGGATCTTCTGCCTTCGCTAAAATATGAACCTCGTGCGTATCTTCCGGCGCGTATACTTCGAGTTTCGGGACGCTCCATGATTTGCTTGCACATTTAGCCTGCACCCACCCGACAGTAGGCACTATGTTCCCGCCGTCCATTTTGAAGCCGTTGTGGACGTAGTTATACTGCTTTGCGGATGTGTACCCTTCCAATGGGCCTGACGAGGGCTTGAGTACGATTACCCCATACCATTTTGTCTGGGGGAACAAGTCAAGCCAGCTGTCGGGATCAGGAATAAACGGGAACGCCCCTATCCATGAAGGCCACCTGTTCTCATATATCTCTTCCACGGAAGCAACGCCGTTGAGGTCAACCACGAATGTCTTTGTTGTTTTTTCCTCCGGGACGGTCTCGCTCTTGAGTCCACCTATCCCGTCAGGTACCATCATTTTTGTGTAGAAAGTTTCCTCTTCCGTGACTGTGTAATTATTGCCGTCCTCGCTGATTCCGCTGAATGTAACCTCTGTCAATCGGGCGTAATCCTCGCCGTCCTCTTCGATTTTCTTGTAGACGAGGTAATTATTCTCGTCGTAACTGTAGGAGTTCTCAATGGACGTTGAATCGCCATACCCGACTGACTGACTCGTTATCTGTTCCCCAAGGCGGGTAATGTTTGCCGTCGCCCCGCCCCCGGAGAAAATATCATTCGTCGGCTCAACCGCCGGAGTCCTCCACTCCTGATCTATCGAAGCGGCGACCCGGTTAGCATAATCCTTCGTGCGTTCCTCTATCGTCGGGCTGTCGTCACCGATAACCATGCTGTCGGTGACAGAATGACCGGAACCGCCCTCGACGAGTCTGTATACCCCGTCTCTGCCGTATTGCAGGACTCCCCCCACGGCGTAGGAAACGGCCCTGAAAAACTGCCATGCATCGACGGGCGTTTCAGGATAGAATACGGTCTCTTCCGTATCCATGTCTGTTTCGAATGTCCCGCCACAGGCTTCTATCGCTTCCTGCATTGCGGAGATGGCGTTACCCGATGTGTATTCCACTTCGCCGCCGCCCGCCGTGACAGGATCGCTAACGGAGACAGAATACACCCCGTCAACGAGCGAGACCCTTGCCTCGGTGACGATGCCGGTAAAGAGGATATCACCACCCCGCGCCACCTGTACCTGGGAACCCTCTTCAAGGGATTCTGTGGTCTCAACGGAGCCGTCCATGAGGCCGAAACTCTTGAACGTCGCCCTGCCGGAAAGAGCCTCGTATTCGCCATTGATGAGCAGAGGGTTCGGCCAACCTTCTGCCAAAACGCCGATGTCGTCCCAATCCTCAATGTATGTCTTCCGATAATCGAACACAGAATCATACAGGTAATTGTCCGTCTCGCTCAGTGCGTCGGTACTGTAGAGGAGACGGTTCCCGTAGTTATCATAGAGATAGGCGCCATTCCATAGACTTGCAGGCGGGTCTACCCAAATATCCAGGTAGAGATACGGCCCCGGCTCTGCCACCCACGGGAAAAAGATGTCGGCGTATGTGTTGAACTCTGGGCTGCTGTAGTATGTTTTATCAATGTCGGCTTCCTCTGTTAATCCGGAATCGGCGACCCACTTGTCAAATATCGTCTCAGAGCCTGCCGAAGCGAATTCAGTATCTGACTTCCGCCACTCTATCCACAGGGCGGCTTGATACCAGACCACCAGATGGAGCGGCTTGTTCTCTGCGGAATCCCACCACCCGTCAGAACGCTCTTCATATATCATCTGGTTCGCATAGGCCAATATCCTGTCGCGCTCTGCCTGGTCAACATAATCCCAGACGTAAGAGGGGATGCAGAAATTCTCCCACCCGGCATATTCCCGGATTGAATCAAACCCGGTCTTTATCCGGGCAAGGGTGGTCTTGTCAAGCCCAACCGTCTGTCCATACTGCTCAACGCCGGAAGGCATGTTATATCTCCCTGACGGTAAGCGTCATCATACCCATGTCCTCAATGGGGTATGAGGACACTCCCGGTTCCCCGGTTATCATCACCTGATATATCTCACCGTCATAATCCTGGAATGTGGTCGCCGTTCCAATGAGTGCCAGAATGTCAGCGTATTGGTCATCAGGATGAAAGGTAATTGTCCAGATGCGCTTGCGAATTACACCTAATGACAATGGCGCACCTGACAGGGCTGTTGCTTCCCTGCCTGCCACTATCTGGTGTTCAAGCCTGTAATTACGAGAAGTAGGGGGACAGTTGAGCGTTATGTCACCTAACTTGATAACGTTCATCTAAATGTCCCCCCTCATGGCGTCGGTCACAAGACCGCTCTGGCTGAATGACTGTGAGGCATTAACTTTGATGTTGACCGAGATGTTCTCTAACTTCTTGCGCGCATCTGCAACAGCCTTGTCGATGCCGTTCAAGATGCCGTAATAGAGACTGTCGCCCATTCGCCCGCCGAGTGCTTGTGAATACCCGCCCAACTTGTCAAGGGACAGCTCCGCGTTCTGTGCCAATCCCTGGAAGTCAAGCGCCGATGCCCAATCCATAGCGCCCTCGGCCTTCCTTGACGATTCCTCGACGGTCTTAAACAGATACC
>JAQTTS010000010.1 GCA_028710655.1 Dehalococcoidales bacterium | reverse complement strand
CGATCAGCCCGAATTCACCCAGTTCAGAGACCTTCATAGCTAGGATTATAGCATGCCCTTATCGGGGCAACAACAGAACCTGGTATCTGTCCGTTTCAGAGCAAAAACCAAGGTAACGGGGTAGCAAACCCCTCTGGCTATATCGACGGAAAGTTGTTATATTGTTAAACAGGATGAGATGTGCAATTATTGCCGATATTCATGCCAATCTGGCCGCTTTCTCTGCCGCACTGGCTGATATTAAACAGCGGGGAGGGGTAGATGAGGTATGGTGTCTGGGAGATATCGTCGGCTACGGTCCTGACCCCTGCCAGTGTATCGAGATATTGCGTCGGCTGGAAAACGTCTGTATTGCGGGAAACCACGATTGGGCGGCAATCGGTAAGATCAGTATCTCCGAATTTAATCCCGACGCTGCTTACGCTTGCCGTTGGACAGCGGAGCAGTTAAGTGCGCAGGATATGGTTTACCTTGATAGCTTACCCGGGGTTGCCGAGAAGAGTGATTTTACTCTGGTACATGGCAGCCCGAGGCAGCCGATTTGGGAATACCTTCTCTCAATAAGCAGCGCCAGAGAAAATTTCGCTTACTTCAGTTCGCAGTTCTGTCTGGTGGGTCATTCTCACGTACCTTCTGTATTCAGACTTACCGAGTCCGGTGATTGTTCCTTCAACCCGTTATCGGCTAATGTCGGGCTTGCTCTGGGTAAGGGCCGTTTGATCATTAACCCTGGTAGTGTTGGCCAACCCAGAGATGGTGACCCCAGGGTTAGTTATGCTATTCTTGATGATGAAATCATGATGCTTCGGCTCTACCGGGTCCCTTATGATATCAGTCTCACTCAAACCAAGATGGTGAAATATAATCTCCCGATACGTCTCGTCTCTCGCCTGAGCCGTGGTATCTGACTACTTTGGATAAAAGCGGTCGTTACTCTTCCTTGCAGTAGTTTTCTAGGAGGTTTTTCGCTGAAGGCGGAATCACTTTTGGCTCGGACCAGGGGGCAGTTGCGTCGCTTTGACCTGCGGGCGAGAAAGGGTCTGGGACAGCACTTTCTTATCGACGAAGATGTGCTTAATCTGATCATCTCGTCCGCAGAGTTGACTGCCACTGATGTAGTGATGGAGGTTGGCCCCGGGCTTGGTGTGTTGAGTAGGGAGTTGGCCAGCCGGGCGGGTCGGCTGTTTACCATTGAACTGGACAGCAGACTGGCCGTCATTTTGAAAAATAACCTGGCCCATTTTCTTAACGTTACCGTGATCAATGATGATGTCCTTAATATTGACCCGGCGGACCTGCTGCAGGCGGGGCCGGTCGACCTTTCCGCGATGACTGACACTACCTTGCCCTATAAGGTGGTGGCTAACCTTCCCTACTATATTACTTCTGCCGTGCTTCGTCATTTTCTCGAAGCCTCCTTACGGCCCCGGTTAATGGTATTAATGGTGCAGAAAGAGGTGGCTCAGGCGATTGTGGCCGGACCGGGGGGGATGAGTCTGCTCGGGATCAGCGTGCAGTTTTATGCCCGACCGGAGATAATAGAATATGTACCGTCACACTGTTTTTACCCCCCGCCGAAGGTTGATTCGGCGTTGCTCAAGGTGCTCTCCCATCCCGAACCTCCGGCGGTAGACCGGGTCAGCTTTTTCAATCTGGTTCGCGCCGGTTTTACCGCTTCCCGTAAGCAGATAAGCAATTCACTGGCCCACGGACTCGGTTTACCCAAAGATGAAGTCATTTCCTGGTTAGTGAAGGTTGGGATAGCGCCGCAGCGCCGTGCTGAAACACTTGCTCTTAACGAGTGGGTGGAGCTGTGGCGGGTGTTTACTCAGGTGGAGAAAGGGGAGTAGCATGCTTGAGCTCATGGCGCCGGCGAAGCTGAACCTGACCCTTGAGGTCCTTGCCCGTGGCGAGAACGGTTTTCACGAAATCCGTAGTGTTGCCCAGACGATAAGTCTATGCGATACCATCCGTTTCCGGCCGGGCGAGAGCATCGAGTTTAGCTGCTCCGACGCTGATTGGGTTGCTTCGGAGAGCCTGATAGCTAGGGCCATCAATTTGCTAAGAGAAGCCGTTGTCGGCTGTTCCAGGGGTGTGCTGATCGAGGTGGAAAAGCGTATCCCCTTGCTTTCCGGATTGAGCGGTGACAGCAGTGATGCCGCTGCTACTCTATGCGGGCTTAATCGGCTCTGGGAGCTGGGTTTATCTCAGGAAACACTGCTCGGCCTGGCCGCACGTTTGGGCTCTGATGTTACCTTCTTTCTCTATGGCGGTACCGCTTTACTTGAGGGTAGAGGCGAAGCGGTAACTTCGCTGCCTCCGTTTCCGCATAACTGGGTTGTACTGGTGCTGCCTCCAGTACCCAGAATGCCTGGTAAAACGGCGCGGCTCTATAGCGGCATCAGGGCGGGTCACTATAGTGACGGAAGCATTACCGATAGGCTGGTAGCCTGGCTTAACCGGGGCGGCGGGATGACCTCCCCCTTCCTGTTTAACGTGTTTGATGAGGTTGCTCCGGATAGTTTTCCTGGTCTTGAGTCATACCGGCAGCGGTTCCTGGAAGCCGGTGCTCCTGAGGTCCACCTGGCCGGCTCGGGGCCGGTCCTCTTTAGTTTGGTGCGTGACAGGGCCGGGGCGGAGGCGATATGCCAACATCTTAACAGGTTGGGGCTAAAGCACTATCTCACGGATACCATCCCTGCCTCTGAAGGCATCGGAACAAAGCGCCTGTGATTAGCGGGGCTGTTGACTGGCGGATTAAGAGGGGTACGGTACCATTCTCGTCCGCCGGTTCTGGGGTAATGCTACCGCTGGTGGAGCTGTTTAGTGTGTATTCCTTATTCCGGGTGCTCTTCGCCCAGCCACTCCCTGGCCAGTTTCTCCTCATCCGCTTTACTACTTGCTCTTTCATCCAGCCTGGCGTCGTGTAGCAGTTTAAGGACCTCCTTGATCCGGGGGGAGGGGGAAAACCCCATTTCTATCAGGTCGTGGCCGCTTAAGGTCGGTTTGACATAACGTAGCTCATGCAGGAAGATTTCCAGATGCTGGCGGGCAATGGGAGAGCCTACGGCAAGTAGATTAGCGGTGATGGCTGATTGAGTATGGCCACGGATGATGTGATAGACCTTGCTGCGTTTGATTTCGGGGTAAGCCAGTGTTCTCAGTTTGCTCTTTAAGGCGATGGTGTCTCTTATCACCTGGGCTATCGAACCGGGTAACCTCAGGTATGAGATGAACTGCTCGCTGCTCTCTTCGTCCAGCCGGTATACCAGCAGGGCTAGATAAAGGCTGAATGAGGGTGGGTCCGGTGCCGTCTGCTTACGGGCCGCCTGAAATCTATCGTAGAGCCAGCTATTACCTTTAATCTCCGGATGTAGTCTGACCAGTATCCCCAGCTCTTCGGCTCGGCTTAGAACTTTCTCCGGCTCTTCCTCCTGAAAGACGCACTCCAGTTCGTATCTTATGCGGTCGCCGCTTATGGTATCCAGCATCGGGATATCCCGCTTAAGCAGCCTGAGGGTGTCTTCCTCCATTCGGAAGCCCAGTCGCTGCTCGTAGCGCAGCCCGCGCCAGATACGGGTAGCGTCGTCAACAAAGCTTTTTTCGTGTAGAATACGGATGAGTTTATTCTCAAGGTCGTACTGCCCTCCGTAGCGGTCAATCAGTTCGCCGTAGCGCTCGGGACTGAGACAGACCGCCATTGCGTTGATGGTAAAATCACGGCGGAAGAGGTCTTTCTCGATCGAGCTTGGCGCTATGGTAGGTAGTGCCCCTGCCTTCGCGTAGCTCTCCGAGCGGGCAGTGGCAAAGTCGATGCTCCATTTTCCCCACTCCAGCTTGGCGGTATTGAAGTGGGGGTGGGTGGTCAGTCTTGCCGGTCCGGTGCCGGCTAGGCTTTCGGCTAGTCTGATGGCGTTACCCTCGACCACCAGGTCAAGGTCAAGGTTAGCCTTCTCTAGAAGCAGGTCGCGTACTACCCCGCCGACGAGGTAGAGACTGTCTCCCTGCCTGGCTGCTATGCTGCCGGCGGTCTGTATCAGGTTGACCATTTCAGCCGGTAGCTGCGTCTTTATTCTGCTGCCTAGATTAGTCGTCCTGCCCATTTTCCCGCATTATAGCACAGCTTACCGGCGTGTGTATGCAGTACTGATTGCCATTTGCCGGGAATTCTGGCTATAATGAAGCTCGTACGGGTTTAATATGAGAGTGGTTTCGATTGTTGGTATGGCCGGCTCCGGGAAATCCGAGGTGGCCAGGGTATTCGAGGCAAACGGCTTTTGCCGGATCAGGTTCGGGGATATCACTGACGATGAGGTAAAGAAGCGAGGGCTTCCGTTAAGTGAGAAGAACGAGCGCATCATCAGGGAATTACTGAGAAAAGAGTACGGGATGGCGGCCTATGCTCGGCTTAATCTGGGCAGAATTGATTTGGCATTGCAGTACTCCGACGTTGTCGTGGACGGGCTCTATTCCTGGGAAGAGTATACTTTGCTCAAGGATTACTACGGAGGGAGTTTCTCTCTGGTCGCTGTTTGGTCTTCACCTAAGACGAGGTATAGTCGGCTGTGTGTCAGGAGAGAGCGTCCCCTGACGATGGAAGAGTCGGCCAGTCGGGACAGGGCGGAAATAGAAAAAGTAAATAAGGGTGGGCCTATCGCGATGGCTGACTTCACTCTGATCAACGAGTCCTCTCTGGGCGAGTTGAAGAAAGAATCGGAAAGGATCGTCTCGAAAATTCGGGATTAGAAGTGGGAATAACGGCCAGACTGTGTAGCGATGAGTATTTTTTGAAGATAGCCTCGGTGGTTGCCGAGCGCTCCACCTGCCGTCGGCACCATGTCGGGGCGGTTGCCGTAAGAGATAAGCACATACTGGCGACCGGCTACAACGGTGCTGCCGCCGGTATCAAGGACTGTCTTGAGCTTGGCTGTCTCAGGGATGAAATGAAGATACCGTCGGGGACAAGGCATGAAATATGCCGCGGTATCCATGCCGAGCAGAATGTAATCGTTCAGGCCGGTCTTCACGGTGTCAGCCTTGAGGGGAGTACTATCTACTGTACCCATACTCCCTGCATTCTTTGTGCCAAGATGCTGGTTAATGCCAAGATAAGGCGGTATGTCAGTTTTGGCAGATATAATGATAATCAGTTTGCCGCACTGTTTGAAGAGGCTGGTATAGAGTTTGACCTGAAAAAGAGGCCATCGTCCCGGATAAGCTATCTTGATTAGCTCTCTTGCGCCGTTTTTATAGCATATCGAGCAGCTTGTACATATCTTCGTAGGCCTTGCCAAAGTCAGGATGAATGGTATTGAACCTGGATTTCAGGGTCTTCATCTTACGGGCAAACCCGTCCCTGTCTTTCTCTGCCACCAGATCGGCCCAGGCTTTTGCTTTTTCCTGGAACTCCTTCTCAGCTTCGGCAAGATTGGGCAGGCTCATCTGTAGCGAGGCGTAAAGCTCGGGGTCCTCGGAAATAACGCTTTCGGTCAGGGTCGAAAGCAGTTTAAAGGTGATGCCGCTGGCATTGCCGACTTGTCTTAAGCGGTTGAATCTCAGAATCGTATCACCGGCGACTATTGCGATAAAGTGGGACAGACCCAGGACGACAGTCATAATTTCGTCGTGTTCTTCCGGGCTGACCAGAGTTACCTTGGCCTCCCTTTTTTCCAGGTATTCCCTAGCCCTCTCGGCTATAGTCTTCTCCTCTTCGTTGGTGGGGGTTAACATAAAGCTCCTGTTGGCGATGTCTCTGGCGCCGGGGCCGAACATCGGGTGCATGCCCAGCACCTTCCTTGATTTTATGTGTCTGTGAATTGCTGCCATCGGAAGTACTTTTACCGAGGTAATGTCTATAATGAGCTGCTCGCTACTGGTATGGGGGCCGATTTGTTCCACGACGGCCTCAAAATTGTCTATCGGCACCGATATCAGGACGACCTGGGATCTCCGCACCGCTTCGATATTATCTGTGGTGGCTTCAACATTAAGCTGTTTACCAGCCTCCCGCAGCTTTGCCTTGTTTCTCCCGGTTATTATTACCTGGTGGCCTTCTTTCAGGGCGAAGCGGGAGAACCAGAGCCCCATATTCCCTGAGCCGCCAATGACTGTAATTTTCATGATTACCTCGTGGTTTGCTTAATTCGTCTTAGGGTAAGACCCCAGAACACGCAGGAATAGTGTGGCCTCCTCCAGATTGGCTAAAACTTCTTTCGGGGCCTTGTCTTCCCGGTGGCCTTCAAAGTCGAGATAGAAATTGTATTCCCAGGCCTTTTGCCTTGTCGGGCGGGATTCAATCTTGGTCAGGTTGACGCCCTTGCTGGCGAATTTATTGAGGAGTTCATAAAGCGCCATCGGTTTATTCTTTACGGAGAAGACTATCGATGTCTTGTCGTTTCCCGACGGGGGACAGTCCTCCTTGGCCAGTATAAAGAACCGGGTGAAATTGCTCGGGTTGTCCTCTATCTCCCGGGCCAGTATCTTCATCTGGTAGATTTCAGCGGCCCGGGCACTGGCGATTGCTCCGGCGTCAGTTAAGCCTTTCTCCTTGATCAGCTTTGCGCTGGTGGCGGTATCCGAAGTTGGGACTAATCTGCAGCCCAGCTGTTTTAAGAATGTCCGGCATTGTCCCAGGGCCTGGGGATGCGAGTAGACCTTCTTAACCGCATCCAGTCGCGTCTCGGAGTTGGCTACCAGACAGTGAGTAACATGGAGTTCTAGTTCGCCGCACACCTTCAGATTTGATGTCAGCAGCAGATCGTAAGACCTGCCTATTGTTCCTTCCAGGGAGTTCTCTATCGGGGCAATGCCGAACTGCACTTCGTCCTGCTCTACGGCCCTGAAAACGCTTTCCAGGCTTTCCTGAGGCTTGGTTATTGCCAGTGGACCAAAAAAATTAAGGGCGGCCTCTTCGCTGTATGCCCCTGGCTCACCGGGAAAGGCAACCTCAATACCCTGAGTCCTGCGGCAGGCCGTCATTATCTGGTGGTAGATGCTTTCGATGACTTCCTGGTCCATATTTTCACTGCGGGCAATACTCCTGATATGTTCGGAGACCTTTTTCTCTCTTGCCCGGTCATTGATTTGTTTCCCTTCCTTGATTTTCTCTTTCCCTATCTCCTGCGCAATCCTTATTCTCTCACTGATTAGCTTGACAATCTCGGCATCGGTTTTATCGATTCTTTTTCTTAAATCTTCCAGACTCATTTTATCACCCTTGGTATTATTCCTGCCCGCATCGCCATGTCGCAGATGGTTACCGCCATCATTGATTCTACAACAATCACTGCCCGCGGTACGATGCAGGCATCATGCCTGCCCTTGATTGACAGACTGGTACTCTCCATATCCTTGATATTTATCGTTGGCTGATTTTTCCCGATAGATGGCGTTGGCTTAATCGCTACTCTAACCACTATCGGCATACCGTTACTTATCCCGCCCAGAATGCCTCCCGAGTTGTTGGTTGTGGTAGCTATATTTCCGTCTTTGATGTTGAAGGGGTCGTTATTCTCAGAACCTTTCTTGACCGCTACGGATAAACCTGCCCCGAATTCGATCCCCTTAACGGCAGGGATAGCCAGAATAGCTTTGGCCAGTTCACCGTCCAGCGTTTCGAAGACTGGTTCTCCTAAACCGGCAGGTACGTTAAGCGCGATTCCTTCTATGATGCCACCCAGGCTGTCCCCTTCTTTCCTGACTTCTTCGATAGCCTTAATCATCTCTTGGGCAGCCTCAAGGTCAGCACATTTTAGCGGGTTTTTCCCCAGGTCTTCCCTTATGCTGTCAAATTCTTTCGGCTCGGCTTTGATGCTGCCTATCTGAATAGTATGGGCTATGACCTCAATGCCGATACGGCCGATCAATTTCCTGGCAATAGCGCCGGCCATAACAAAACCGGCGGTAATTCTGCCGGAAAACCTGCCGCCACCTCTGAAATCATTGAATCCTCCGTACTTAACGAAGGCGGTGTAGTCAGCCTGTCCCGGTCTCATTAGGAATCTGGTCTGCTCGTACTCTCTTGAGTCTATGTCTTTGTTCCATATCACCAGGCAGATAGGGGCGCCGGTAGTGATACCATTTCTGATTCCGGCAAGGACTTCGACCCTGTCCTCCTCTGCCCTCCGTGTGGAGGCTGGATCCGCCCCCGGCCTTCTTTTATCGAGGTCTTTCTGTATATCCTCTTCGGTAACAGCCAGTCCTGCCGGGCAACCGTCAATAATGATACCGATGCATCTGCCGTGACTCTCTCCGAAGCTTGTTATGGTGAAAAGTTTACCCAGACTGTTCTCCATTTACCTTCACCTTACCCCCGATGCTTCTTACGACCTCCCAGAAATTAGGAAATGTTTTGGAGACGCATTCCGCATCGTTTATTATCGTTCCTCCGGCGACAAGACCGGGTATACTGAATGCCATAGCAATACGGTGGTCATTCTTACTATCGATGGCGGCACTCTTTGGTTGGGTACCGGTAACGGTCAGTCTATCCTGCTCTTCATGGACTGCTATACCCATTTTCTCCAGCCCTTCCCTTAATGCAGAGACCCGGTTTGATTCCTTTATGCGTGCCCGTGCCACTCCGCTAAACTCGCTCCTGCCGCAAGCCGATGCTGCTATAACCGCCAGCGTCGGCAGCAGGTCTGTATAATCGGATAAATTAGCCTGTATCGCATTCAGGCTGGATTTCCTCACCGTTATGGCGCTCTTGCTCAACTCGATTGAGGCGCCCATATCACTGAGGAAGTCTAGCATTATCCTATCGCCTTGCTGGCTTTCCAGATTCAGATTCTTTACCGTTACGGTTCCTAATAACGCCCCCATAGCCAGGAAATAGGAAGCCGATGACCAGTCTCCCTCCACCCGGTACCTGGTAGGCCGATATCGCTGCGGCGCTATCACAAATTCTCTTAAGTCCGGGGAG
Organism: Dehalococcoidales bacterium; assembly: GCA_028710655.1. The sequence goes on along the minus strand of JAQTTS010000010.1, from coordinate 11,338 downwards.
GTGGCTACATTTACTCCGAACCTTTTCATACAGTCCAGGGTCATCATGAGGTAAGGCTTTGACTCTACGGGTGTGGTCAGTCGGATCCGGACCTCCTGTTTAGCGAGCGGGGACGCGATGAGAAGCGCTGAGATGTACTGAGAGCTGATATCACCGGGTAGCTCTGTTACGCCGCCTATTAGTCCTTCTCCCTTGACAGTTACCGGGGCTACTTCACCCTGGCAGGAGCAGTCTACTCCCAATTGTCTCAGTGCCTGAACCAGTGTTTTGACCGGCCTCCGTGCCAGTGAAGAACCGGTAACTAACCGGGATTTCCCTGGTATTAGAGAACAGACCGCCGTCATAAATCTCAAGGTGGCGGCAGAATCGGCGCAAAACAGGTCCGCCGTTGCCTCGTGCAACTCTCCCCCGGCAACACGCCATAGGCCGTTTTCCTGCTGAATTTTTACTCCGACATTGCCCAGTACGTCCCGGGCTGCTTCGGTATCATCTGAGATCAGGGGGTTTATGATTTCACTCTCGCCTCTGGCTAAGGCAGCGCAGATAAGTCCCCTGATAGTATAGCTCTTCGAGGCCGGGGTGAGGACTTCCCCTGTTAATATGCTTTTCTCAACTAAGACCTTCATACTCTTTTATCTTGGCTGTTATTTGCCTGACCACGGAGTCGATATCCAGCCTCGAGGTGTTTACCGTGACGTCGGCAGCCTGTTCGTAAAACGGCCTGCGGAATCTCAACAGCTCTTTAATAGTCAGGGCAGGGTTGGCTACAGCAAGCAGTGGCCTCTCATCGGTATCTTTCGATATCCGCCTTAGTATTACCCGGGGTGAGGCAGTGAGGTATACCATTACCGCTTCCTTTCTTAGCCGGTCAATGTTTATTTTGTTTAATATCACACCACCCCCGCAGGCAATGACAGCATTCCTCTGCCGGCTGACTTCCTTGACGACCTCAATTTCGAGCTCTCGAAAGGATATCTCCCCGTCCTCCTTGAATATTGCGGGAATAGTCTTCCCCGCCTTCTTTTCAATGAGGACGTCAAGCTCAAAGAACTCTTTACCCAGTTTCTCAGCCAGGGTCTTGCCCACCGTAGTCTTTCCTGTCCCCATGAAACCGATCAGGGCGATGTTCGTCTTCACTTTCCTAAGGCCTTTATAACTTCTCTTTTCATCAGTTCGAGGGGAGCTTTTAGCCCTGTCCATTTTTCAAAGGCCAGTGCTCCCTGCCAGGCGAGCATATCGAGCCCGCTTATTGTACCGGCACCGGCTGCCTGTGCTTCTCTGAGCAGCCTCGTCTGTATCGGGTTGTATACGATGTCGAAAACGACTGGGGTAGATCTCAGCAACCTCATCGGGACCGGAGTCTCATCGACGTCGGGGCTCATGCCGACGCTGGTCGTATTAACCAGAATATCACTTCCTTCCAGTACTTCCGCCAGGTTTTTATCGTTTAGTTCCAGCGCTGCCGTTTCTTTTCTGAAGGCTCGGGATATCTCACAGGCCAACTTTTCTGCCCAGTCTATCTCCACGGGCCGGTTCAGAATGACCAGATTAGCGCCACTTTCAGCAAGAATGAAGGAAATTCCTCTTGATGCGCCGCCCGCGCCCAGGACAACTATTTTCTTGCCCTCTGGTTTGAATCCCTTGTCTAGTAGTGCCTGTAGGAATCCGGTAGCATCGGTGTTGTAACCTCGCAAAGTCCCGTTTTTGTTGACTATGGTGTTAACGGCACCTATCCGCTCGGCAATAGGGTCCAGCTCATCCAGAAATGAGATTACGGCTACTTTGTGAGGGATGGTGACGTTCAAGCCGGCCAGGTTGAGGGCTCTGGCTCCTGCAATCGCTTGGCCCAAGTCATCTTTTTTGACCCGGAAGGGGAGATAGACGTAATCTATGCCCAGTTTGCTGAAGGCAGCATTATGCATCACCGGTGACATGGTATGCCCGATAGGGTCACCGATGACTCCACAGACTTGTGTTTTCCCCGTTATCACTCTACTTATCATCGTGGCACCATTTCATAGAGTTTCCTTAACTGTCTGACAGTTATCTGACCGGGTGCGGACTCCTTACCTTCTTCGATCGATGCGTAGGTAAAATCACCGCCGACCAGTGGACAGAGAACCCGGCTCACTAGACCGAGCGGGCCCATGGCGAAGGAAACTATCCTTGTTTTAGGGAAATCGGTGATGAGCTTCAGTGTAGTCAGGTTATCCTCAAGACTCTCTGCCGTAGTAATCACCTTGCATACATCGGCGCCGGCTTCCATCTGTTTCTTGACTATTTCTTTGAGGCTGTTAAGGGAGGGCGTTTTTTTCAGTTCGTGGAATGACAGGAGGCATTTTGTTCTCTTCTTAATCTGCAGCATGGTTTTCCCAAGTTCTCCTGTCTCGACTTCGATGTCAACCATTGCGCAGCCAAGCTCACTGGCTTTTACCAGGACTTCTGTTCGCTCCGCTTCGCTCCTTTCCCACCTGCCCCCTTCCACCGGTCTCCTGGCGCAGGCTATCCAGGGTTTCTCAAGCTGTCTGGCTATGTCCTGCCATCCCTCTCCAATGAGGTCGATCCGGACCTCGAATAGTTCAGCGAAAGGCTCAACCCCTCTCAGCGCTTTCTCATCCCTATTTGTGATAACGGCACAGATTCCAGGCTTTTTCATCCTAACCTGTCAGGGCCTGCTCTACTAAGGACAGATCCACCTCTTCGGTGATAAAAACCTTGCCCAGTGATTCGGGCAGAACAAACCTTAGCCTTCCCTTCAAGACCTTCTTGTCCTGCTTCATCGCTGCAACCAGTTTTCCCATTTCCGGGTCGGGCAGTCTGGTGGGCAAACCAGCCCGCCTGACAAGGCTCTCCAGCCTGGCCAGCTCATTTTGTGCAAGTACGCTCATTCTTTGGGAAATCCTGGCCGCTGCTAACATTCCGATGGCAACTGCTTCCCCGTGGCTTACCTTGAAATCTGAGACTGACTCAATAGCATGCCCCACAGTATGGCCGAAGTTCAGGATGGCCCTTAGGCCCAGGTCTTTCTCGTCCTTTTCCACTACCTCCGCCTTAATCTTTGCCGACCGGAAGACGATTTCCTCGAGTGTCTCAGCATCAAGCGTTTTGATCTTATCGAGGTTATTCTCAAGGTAGGTAAAGAATCCTTCGTCTCGGATGACTCCATATTTTATCACTTCAGCCAGTCCGTTGGTAAACTGCTTGTCGTCAAGAGTTCTTATGGTATCAATGTCGCTGATTACCAGCCTTGGCTGATAAAAGGCCCCGATTTTGTTTTTCAACCGGTCGTGGTCCAGCGCCACTTTGCCCCCGATGCTGCTGTCAACCTGTGCTAGCAGGGTGGTCGGTAGCTGTATCAGCGGGACTCCCCTCAGGTATGTGGCAGCCACGAATCCAGCTAAATCCCCGATCACCCCTCCCCCCAGGGCTAGAATAGGCGTGGTTCTTTCCGCATAGCATTCGGCCAATTCACGGTATAGCCTGCCTGCTGTTTCCAATGATTTTTGCTCTTCCCCATCGGGAATCGTGAGGTTGTTTACCGTGAAGCCTGACGCAGTCAGGCTATGACCGACGACATCACCGTACAGGTCGTGTACCACGGAGTTGCTGATGACCACCAGCCTACCACCGGCGAAGCCCCTTTCCTTTAGCTGATGGCCGCTTTGCTTCAGTATTCCTGAGCCGATAGCAATGTCGTAGCTGTTACTGCCCAGCCGTAGTCGAAGTTTTTTCATTTTTTCTTGTCGGGATCAGTTTGCTGATTTTCCGGCAGGTTTCGATGGTCTCCTGAAGTTCGTCAGGTGTGATAGCTTGCTGTGCATCAACCAGCGCTTCCGCCGGGTTGTAGTGCATCTCAATCATCAGACCACTGGCGCCTACGGCGATAGCGGCGCAACTCATTTTGAAGATAAGGTCTCGGCGTCCGGCCGCATGACTGGGGTCTACGATGATGGGCAGGTAGGTTTCTTTCTGAATGATCGGGACGGCAGACAGGTCGAGAGTATATCTGACGTAATTCTTGCCTTTGCCTACGGGTAGTACCCCTCTTTCACAGAGAATAATGTCCCGGTTACCTTCAGCGGCAATGTATTCCGCAAAAGACAGGAATTCTTCAATACTGGCGCCGAAATGGCGTTTGAACAGGATAGGTTTCTTTGTCCTGGCGACTTTTATCAACAGGTCTTGATTATACATGTTTCTCGTCCCTATCTGGAGTATATCGGCATACTCAGCAGCCAGTTCAACCTGTGTTTCTCCCCTTACCTCGGTTATTGTTGCCAGGCCGAACCTGTCCCCTGCTTCGCGGAGCCATCTAAGGGCTTCTCTGGCTTCAGACCAGCCTATCGAGCCCAGACCCTGGAAAGAATGTACCGAGCTCCTCGGCTTGAAAATACCTCCTCTCAGGATATGAGCTCCGCACTTCGCTGTATCTTCAGCAATTCTCAGCAGCTGCTGGTGGCTCTCTACGGCACAAGGCCCGGCGATAAATACCGGTTCGTCTCCGCCTATCTCAATGTTCTTTACCCGAACCGTCTTATGCTTTGTGCCGTCGTCGAAAAATTTAGCGTATTCCTTGCTGATTAGCTTGTAGGGTACTTCAACCATGGCGGCCTCTTTTACACCGGGTAGAGCAGCCAGTTGTTCAAACGGCACCTTGCTTTCGTCTCCGACCAGTCCGATTATGGTACGGAATTTTCCTGTGGAAACATCAGCTCTAAGTCCGAGTTTATTTATCTCCTTAACCACATTGTTGACCTCATCTTTTGTGGCGTCGGTTTTCATGATTATCATTTGTTCCTCACTTTTTCTCGACAGGCTGTTTCGCTGCCGTTTGCGCTTGTTTTGCTCTTAAAAACAGAAAGACCCTCCCGCTTTAGGAGGGTTTCTGAGCTTCGATCATGCTAATTTGTTGGCTCGTGATGCATCTATTTAATGCTGACCCCTCCAAGCGCACCTTATGCGCCAGGTAAACACAGACTGGGTATAGTAACACACTTCGTGGAAAGTAGTGCTCAACATATTAACGCTCACCTCGTCTATCTAGACTAAGTTAGCATAAGGAATACGGTTTGTCAATATATTCCCCCTGGTGCTATGCTGTTCGGGACAGTGTTTGCCGATGTGGTAGAATGTAAGAAATCAGGGAGTGTCAATATGGAGAACCGGGTTACGGAAGTTGCTGTCGGTATTGCCAGACTGCATATAATCCAGGGTGACATTACCAAGCAGGATACTGAGGCCGTTGTCAATGCCGCTAATTCCAGTTTAATGGGTGGTGGCGGTGTTGATGGCGCTATCCATAGGGCCGGCGGCCCTGCCATTTTGGAAGAGTGTAAAAAGATTGTCTCCCGGCAGGGGCGGCTGCCGACCGGTAAAGCGGTCATTACTACCGGCGGTAATCTTAGGGCAAGGTATGTGATCCACACCGTTGGTCCTGTCTGGCGTGGTGGTGATAAGGGAGAACCGGAGCTGCTGACTAGTGCCTATCAGGAGAGTTTACGGCTGGCTGTGGAGAACAGGCTACGCAGCATCTCCTTTCCCTCAATAAGTACCGGTATCTATGGCTATCCGGTTGGACAGGCGGCCAAAGTGGCTGTCGGTACTGTCGTCGGCTTTCTGCAACAGGGGCCTGCCGCTCTTGAAGAAGTGGTCTTCGTGCTGTTTGATAGCGAGACCTTTGCTGCTTACTCAAGGGCTCTGCAGGAAGTGGTTAAGAAATGATGGGTCATGTGGTATCGGGAGCACTTTTTACCTCGAACATGTCTATGGTGGATTGAAACGGGAAAAGCTCGCTGATCCGGACGGTGATGTTTTAGCGTATTGCCGAACTTTCACTGAGTCGGTGCTATTATACTGGTGGGATAGACCTGCGTCGTGCTAGAGATTAAAAAAGACAGTGGCATAGGGTTTTGTTTCGGGGTTAGACGGGCTATTGATATTGTTGAGAAGGTTGCCCGTGAGTGTGGTACCGTGGAAACGCTGGGGGCTATTGTGCATAACCAGCCGGTACTGCAGAAACTGGCCGGTATCGGGGTCAGGATAGCCGGAGGAGTGGATGATATCGAGGGGGATATCGTAGCTACCAGCGCCCATGGCATCAGTCCCCGGATGGAGGAGGAGCTTCGGGCCCGTCATATTGGCATAATCAGTACTACCTGCCCCTTTGTTCACCGGGCTCAGCTTGCCGCGCAGAGGTTGGCTCAAGCCGGCTTCCGGGTGGTGATATATGGCGATGCCAATCACCCGGAGGTTGAGGGTGTTATTGGATGGGCTAAAGGTAGTGGAGTAGCTACACTGGACGAGAAGTTCATTTACGGAATTAAACCTCTGCCAAGCCGGTTGGGTATTCTATCTCAGACGACCCAGATTCCGGCCCATTTTACTGATTTTGTCAAGAAGCTGGTTGATCTTGCCTTCACTAAAGACTCTGAGTTGTGTGTCATTGATACTATTTGTCACGAGATTAGGGAACGGCAGACATCTGCTCTTGAACTGGCTGGCAGGGTGGATTTAATGCTTGTCATCGGAGGTCACAACAGTGCCAATACCAACTGCCTTGCCCGGTTATGTTCTCGAGTTACCAAAACTTATCTTGTTGAGACGGCTGATGAGATTGACTCCGCTTGGTTCAGAGGTCAGTGCTGTGTAGGTATAACCGGTGGAACCTCTACGGCTGAAGAGACCATAAATGATGTGGTTGTCAGGCTTGAATCAATAGGCTGAGCTTGGACAGGGGTATGGAATTCAATTTTTCTCTTATCGCTAGCCCGGTTGCCTTTTGCAGATGAATAGCCGCATGGCACGCTCGGCAACATCAGTAATTAGCTGCTCTGCCATTTCGGTAGACTGACTGAAGCTGATAGGACCGGGAGCGATGCTGAAGACCGTGTCGATCCCCTCTCTGTAAACCTCAGAGTAACCATTGCCGATTTCGCCGGTGATAGCAATGACGGGTAACCCGAATTCTTTAGCCTTTCGGGCGACTCCCACCGGTGTTTTGCCGCTGGCGGTTTGATTATCTATTCTACCCTCTCCGGTAAAAACCAGGTTGGCGCCCCGCATTTTTTCGGCGAGGCTGGTCGCTTGAATAACGATATCTATACCAGGGAGCACCCTAGCTTTGAGAAAGGCGATTAAACCGGCCCCCAGGCCACCGGCTGCCCCGGCTCCGGGAATATCCCTGATGTCGGCGCCGAGTTTCCGTTGGATAACATCTGCGTAGTGGGCTAACGCTGTGTCAAGTTGTAATACCATTTCCGGAGTAGCTCCCTTTTGCGGACCGTAGACAAAAGAGGCTCCCTCGGGGCCGCAGAGAGGATTGGTAACATCGCAGGCCAGGAGGATATCGCAGTCGGCTAGTCGTGGGTCGATGGCCGTTGTGTCGATGTCTGCTAGGTCAATCAGCGCCGCTCCTCCCGTGGCGATGGCTGCCCCTTTGGCGTTGATCAGTTTGATGCCCAGAGCCTGAGCCATTCCGGCGCCGCCGTCATTGGTAGCGCTCCCGCCGATGCCGATGATGAATTTCCGGCAGCCTTTGGCCAGTGCGTCGCGGATCAATTCGCCGGTGCCATAGGTGGTGGTCAGCAGGGGATTGCGCTTCTCCGGTGGGATCAGGTCAAGACCGGAAGCCTCTGCCATCTCGATAACGGCGGTCACCCCATCACTTAACATGGCCCAGCGAGCCGTGATGCGCTCACCAATCGGGTCGGTTACCTCTACTGATATGGTGTTTCCCCCGATGGCATCGACCAGGGCCTGCATCGTACCCTCTCCACCATCTGCCATCGGCACAATTACAGTTACCACGTCGGGAATTACGTGTTTAATCCCTCTGCTGATTGCCCGCGATACCTCTAGGGCGGTGAGATTCCCCTTAAAGCCCTGCGGGGCGATAACAATCTTCATCACATCACTGTTTCGATAGTGTCTCCATACCATGAGGCTGTCCCGTGATTTTTTGCCTACCGGATATGATAAATGTACTTATTATAGTTCATTTACCCTGACTGTCAACACTAAATTCAGGTGGTAGAATAATCTATGGTAAATGACAAAGCCGTATTAGATTGGAGGTAGACTTTGACACAGTACTGCTGGTTACCTATAATAAGCGTGATAGTATCTGTCAGGAGGGGATTTGGCGGAGAAGCATAGCCCTAAGGCATTGGGTCAGGAGCATATCCTGGATGCGAAAGATATTGAGCGGCAGCTTGATATGATAGACCAGCGTTTGGATAATATCGACTCGGTGGTTAGTGCAGTTGTGGAACGCGTAATGAATCAGCCGTTGATTATTAATATAATCTGCCCTCACTGTGGGAAGAGCGTCGATATCGCTGTTATGGGCAGTACGAAACCGGTAAAATAATAGAGAGTTTAGCCCTTTATTGAATTATCCCTGGCGTTAGAGCCGCCTTACCGATTAGCCGGTCTTTTAGTAACAGAACCCCTGCTAATCGTAGGATTCCCGGTCGGGTGTGAGTAGCGGGAAGATTTACAGCATGATATTTGACTTTCGCTTTAGAAGCGTTTATGCTAGAAATTTGAACCATAGAAAAGTTCAAACGCAAAAGGAGCAGTAGTTTGAAAATACTTCTAGTTTATCCACAGTATCCAGACACCTTCTGGAGCTTCAAGCATGCTTTAAAATTCGGCCCGAGAAAGGCATTAAATACCCCTCTGGGCCCGTTGACTGTCGCTGCCATGCTCCCCGGCGGCTGGGAGAAAAGATTCGTCGATATGAATGTAACCAAGCTGACCGATAAGGACATCAGGTGGGCTGATTATGTCTTTATCAGTGCTATGGTGGTACAGCAAAGGTCTGCCCAGGAGGTCGTTAGGCGCTGTAAGAGCTTCAATACTCCAGTTGTGGCCGGTGGACCCTTCTATACTACTGGATACGGGTTATTTGATTTTAGTGAAATCGACCATATCATACTTAACGAAGCGGAGGTTACCCTGCCTCTCTTCTTGGCAGATCTGGAAAAGGACTGCCCCCAGCACGTCTACAGGTCCGATGAGAGGGCTGATGTACATAAGACTCCCATACCTCTCTTCTCACTGGTTAACCTAAAGAAATATGCGCAGGTTACTATTCAGTACTCTCGCGGTTGCCCGTTCGATTGCGAGTTCTGCGATATTGTCGTTATGGACGGGCACAAACCCCGTACCAAGACCAAGGACCAGATAATGAGGGAGCTGGAAGCGATATATGCTCAGGGCTACCGGGGTACCATCTTTATTGTTGATGATAATTTTATCGGAAACAGGAAGAAGCTTAAGACAGAAATTATGCCGGCTATAATTGAGTGGCAGAAAGAGAAAGGTTATCCCTTCCGGTTTCTTACCGAAGCGTCGGTTAATCTTGCCGATGACGAGGAGTTGATGCAGTTGATGTCTGATAGCGGGTTTACCCGGGTATTTGTCGGTATCGAAAGCCCGAACGAGGATAGCCTGGCCGAGTGCCATAAGTTCACCAACAAGAATCGTGACCTGATAGCTTCTGTGAAGAGGCTACAAAACTATGGTTTTGAAGTAATGGGAGGTTTTATTGTCGGTTTTGATAGCGATCCGGTCTCGATCTTCAAGAGCCAGATTAATTTCATCCAGAAGAGCGGCATCGTTACCGCTATGGTAGGCTTGCTCAATGCCCCTCCTAAGACGAAACTCTGGCATCGCCTGATTAAAGAAAACCGTGTCCTGCCGGGAGGTAATGGCGATAACACCGATGGTACCACCAACTTCATACCTAAAATGAGGTATGATATCCTGGTTAATGGCTACAAGCAAATCCTGAATACGATCTATTCCCCCAAGCAGTATTACGAGCGGATCCAGACGTTCTTTCAGGAGTATCGGCCTAACGGTAATTTGGGCTCCAGGTCCAGGCTTAAGGTTCATCACATAGTGAGTATGATCAAATCTGCTCTGGTTCTGGGTGTTAAGGATAGAGCCAGGATGCACTACTGGAGGCTGATCTTTACCACACTGCTGAAATATCCGAGGCTGCTCGGGCTTTCTATAACACTGGCTGCCCAGGGTTTTCACTTTCGCAAGGTCTACGAGAAGGTCAGGAAGATACAGATTGATGACGCCATGCTGGCCCGGCAGCTAGAGACATTGGACGGCAGATCCCTTTGAGCACTGATGGTATCGGGCTAGCCCGGTTTAAGCTGTGTGAATCTACGGGGCATAACTGAAAGCGGGCACCCGCTTAGAGTAGTTAATAAATACCGGCCCCTTTACCTGCTGGTGAGAGTGCTGACCGAGCCCAGCACCCCGTTGATGAACCTGGGGGAACTGTCGCTACCGAATTCCTTGGCTAACTCAACCGCCTCATTTACTGCTACCTTAATCGGTACCTCATCGTCGAACAGCATCTCGAATATTGCCATCCTCAGGATATTCCGATCGACCGTGGGTATTTGCTCCAGCGGCCAGGCGGGAGCAAAGTTTTGAATATTGCGGTCGATTTCCTTCTTGTTGCTGATGACCCCGCTGACCAGTTGACAGGCAAAGGTGTTATTATCTTCGCTTAGCCTCGCGTTTTCCAGGAGATGAGTTATCGCCTGTTCTGCTTTATGTCCTGCGGAATCAGCTTCGTAAAGTGCCTGGAGAGCCAACATCCTTGCTTTTCGCCGTGCCCCCGACATGATTCCCCCCTAGCCTGAGCTGATGCTGCGGCGGCAGCTGAAGATGGTAGTTGGATTGACTGGCCGAAATCTAATTAATCAGCGAGGCTATTAATGGTCTGTGCATCACCTATATTGATGGTTTCAGCATTACTGTTTATTCTTTTAATCAGACCGCTGAGCACCTCTCCCGGGCCTATCTCAATGAAGGTGGAGATACCATCTGCCATCATGTATTCGATGGAGCGTTGCCATTGAACACTATTACATAGCTGTCTGAGTAGCTCCTCCTTGATCTGCTCGGCGGTAGTCATCGGCTTGGCCGTAGTATTGGCCACAATAGGGATACTTGGCTCATGGAAAGAAATTTTAGCTATTATTTCAGACATACCCTGGGCTGCCTGCTGCATCAGCGGTGTATGAAAGGCGCCGCTTACGGGTAATGGAATAGCACGTCTGGCTCCTCTGGCTTTGGCTAACTCTGAAGCTCTGGCCAGGTTTTCCTCCGCTCCGCTGATGACCAGCTGATTCGGACAGTTAATGTTAGCCAGCCAGGTACCGGTTTCATCACAAACTTCTGCCAGTGGTACTTCGTCAAACCCGATTATTGCTACCATGCCACCCGGTTGAAGCAGTCCGGCTTGATACATCAGTCGTCCCCTCTCTCGAGCCAGATAGACGGCGGTGGCGAAATCGAGCACTCCGGC
>JAQTTS010000009.1 GCA_028710655.1 Dehalococcoidales bacterium | reverse complement strand
TTATATCCGCAGTAACGTTAAGCGTAACCGTAGTAGAGGTAAGCGAAGAAACCGCATACTCACCCGATCCTGTCGAACCGGTAAGATAGGCGCCGGAAATATCGTACCCGGACTCAAATGAGAGATAGATAAACCCTCCCGCAGATACTGCGTGCGAAGGAGTAAAACCCAGAGTATAAGTAGAAGCCTCGCCTGCCACTTGGGAAGTCGCGGATATCGACATATTCGACAGGCTTCCGGCGGTTATCCCCGTACCCGTACCAAGAGTGCCGCTATCCTTATCGTAATCCACTTCCCCTATTCTCACTTTACTGGTAATCATCACATTATCGGCAGTCTGCACATAAGACGGATTCTTTATATTGGCAATGGTCAGGGAGACATTGGAAGATGAACCCACGGCCGTGCCCAAAGTTACCGTAAGATTGTTACCGCTTGCCGATACGGTAGAGCCGGAATTACCGGAAACATCCCCGGACTGCACGGAAGTAAGATCATAATCTTCATCCATGGAAATTACTACCTTCCCGGTGCTGGCGGCGATGCTGTTTTCGGTCTTGAACGCAAAGACATAGCTGGTCACCGCGCTGACTTCCGTGGAAACAGGAGTAACGGAAAGACTGGATAAGCTGCCTGCGGTAAGAGTAACCCCGCCGACCGAACCGGAATCCATTACCTGTTGGGTTTCTGTAACGGCGGTCAAAGTCTTTATCTGGAAATCATCTACAGTATAAACATATGACGGATTGGCTATCATGCTGATCGGGATGCTTACCGCCTGCCCGGCGTTTATCGCCGCTACTGTCTTGAACTTAAGATAATCTGTGCCTTTCTGCAGACTGTAGAAACTGGCTGTATCCAGATAAGCGCTGCCCAGGGAATAATTAGAGTCGAACTGAATCCTGATAAAGCCGTCCGCGGGAACCGCATGCTGCACGGTAAAATTAAATGTATATGAAGTAACAGCGGATATCTTGCCGGAAACCGCGCTCACCGAGAGACTGCTTAAAGCCCCGGTAACTATGCCCAGGGAAGATGTAGTCGCCGTATCTATGATCGCTCCTTCGGCGGTCTTGCTCTGGATCAAGAAAGAGTCCGTATTCTGGACATACACCGGGTTCCTGATATTGGCTATAGACAAGGAAACTGCCGTATTCTTGGCGACCGCCGTGCCGATGGTCACGATAAGATTGTTCTCGCTTGCCGATACGGTAGAGCCGGCATTACCGCTTACGCCGCTTTCTTCTACGGAAGACAGGTTGTAATCGGAATCAAACTCTATCTCCACCTTCCCTCCGGAAGGTATAGGGTTGGCTGTAGTAAAGGCAACGGTATAGGAGGTATATTCGGACACGACATATGTGGCGGCGGACAGAGATGCAGAACTCAGGCTGCCGGCAGTAGTACTGATCCCGGATACATCGACAGTATCTATATCATATAAAGAAGCATTCTTTGTAGTAAACGTAAAAGACAAATCCTTTACATTAGGAGGATTAACTACATTGGCTATCTCTATGGTCTGCTCAACTCCCACGTTCAACCCGGAAGTGGAGAATTTGATCAACAAATACCCCGTACCTCGCAAGGTAATATCGCAGGCAGTGGTACTGCTCATGACTACCGCGCCAGGATCGGTAAGATTATAACCGGAATCAAAATCTATCCTCAGGTAACCGTTGACCGGTACCGCGTGCGCGGGAGTGAACTGGAAGGCGTATGATGTGGTATCTCCGGATACCAGGGAAGCAGGCGTAATCGAAGCTCCTCCCAAAGCCCCCGTAGTCGTAGTAAAGCTTGCCGCGGTAACCTCATCCAAAACACCGCCGGAGGCATTCTTGGTCTGCACGAAGAACGTGCTGGTTTCTTTAACATAAGAAGGATTGGTGACATGCGAAATAACCAGGGACTCTTCGGAACCGGAAGCCACGGCCTCCCCAAGGGTAATAATCAATTTAGTGCCATTAACCGCAACTGTAGATCCGTCATTGCCGCTGACATCGGACGGGAAAACCAGGCTTATATCGCAATCGGAATCTAAGGTAATTTCCACCATTCCGTTTGCCTCAATATCATGGTCGGCGGTAAAGTTCAATGTATATGAAGTGCTTTCGGCAACCACGGTAGTGGAAGGAACTATGCTCGTATCCGTCAGGGTACCCGCAGTAGTGGTTATCGCCGGGGCATTGCCAACGTCTATAGGATCATGGTTGGAAAGCTGGGTGGTTATGACAAATGTGTCGGTAGTCTGCACGTAGGACGGGTTCTTGATATTCCTTAATTCTATGCTCACCGCTCCGCTGAGCGCGGAGACATTCCTCTGCAGTAATATATAGTTGGACTCTTTGGAAATGGTATAATCGCCTACAACATAAGCCGAAGAGATGTCATACTCGCTGTCGAACTGTATCTTGACAAACCCGCCTACCGGCACATTATGCCCAACGGTAAAGGTAAACGTATAGTTTGTGTCATAACTTACCTCTGTATGGACAGGGGTAGTGGAAAGAACGCTCAAAGAACCGGTATTGATAGTTACCCCGGAAGCCGTACCCTGGTCAAGGCTGTTACCTGAAGCATCCTTGGTAAGCAAAGAGAAACTCCCCGTGCTCTGGGAACCGGGGTTCTTGATATTGGCAAGAACCAGGCTGGTTGAGCTGGAAGCAGGTATCGCTGTACCTATGGTAACAACCAGGGTCTTTCCGCTCACCGCTACAGTCGAACCGGAGTTGCCGGAAACGCTTCCCGAAGTCACCGCATCAAGGGTATAATCCGAATCAAAGGTTATCTCCACCCTGCCCCCCTCGGGTATAGCATTGAAATTAGTAAAGCCAAAGGTGTAAGAAGCGGTTTCAGTAGCAACATAAGTGGTCGAAGACCTGCTCAATGCCGTAAGGGCGGCCGGGATAATATCGATAGAAGAAGTCACTGCCGTATCTATTACCGCATCGGAGGTATTCTTACTCGTTATACTGAAAGTCACGCTCTGGGCGTATCCGGGGTTCTTGATATTACCCAAAGTAACCGACTCAACGGCACCCTTTGCCTTGGCGGTCAGGAGCTTCAATACCACATAATTCGTCCCCGCTTCCTGTTTGGTGTAATCAGCATGGGCAACGGCCACTCCTGAGACGTCGTAGTCGGAATCGAAATCTATCCGCAGATAGCCGTCCTGGGGCACATTATGCGCGTAAGTAAAGTTGAAAACATAAGAAACATCGGTTTTCCCTACGGTATAATAATTTGAGCTGACACTCACATCGGTAAACGCGCCGGAGGTAGTTGTAACACCTAATGCGCTGCCCTGGTCCAACAGGCCTTCGGAAGCATTCATCGTCCTGAAAGCAAAGTTATCGGTTGTCTTTACGTAAGTGGGGTTGACAATATTGGAAATTTGCAGGGATACGGGAGTTCCCGCCCCTACTGCCGTGCCGAGAGTTACGGTAAGTTTGTTTTCGCTTGAGGCAACCGTAGCCCCGCTGTTACCGGATACATCGGATGAACCCACCCCCGAAAGAACATAATCAGAATCAAAGGTTATCTCTACCTGGCCGTTCTGCACTATGGCATGGTCCGTAGTAAAAGCCACGGTATAGGAAGTAGTGTTGGCTACCGTAGAATCCGTAGGAGTTAAGGAAAGGCTTGTCAACGCGCCGGCAGTAGTGGTAATCCCGGTTATACTCGCCCCGTCTACCTTGTTATGCGCGGAATCCTCCGTACGTATGATAAAATCGCCTGTAGTCTGCACATAAGAAGGATTCTTCACGTTACCAAGCACCAGGGTCTGTGCTCCGCTAAGCGCGGCGCCGGTCCTCTGCAGGGATATGTAGTCGGTGCCCTTGGAAAGAGAAAACCCGCTTGTCTGGCAGTTCGTATTGGTCAATACATAATCCGGATCGAACTCTATCCTTAAATAACCGCCCGTAGCAAGAGTATGGGGAAGCGTAAAATTAAAAGTATAATTGCCGGTCTCGCTCACTTCGTTAGTAGCCGGGGTCACGCTGAGATAGGTTATCGTGCCGGCGGTTATGGAAAGAGTAGGTTTGGCTGCGGCGTCGGTAATATCGATATCGTTTCCTCCGTATTGGGTAGTTATATCGAACTCCACGGATTGTTCATAACTGGGGTTTACGATACCGGAAAGGGTAAAGGAGACGGCTGCCGTTGAATTGGTAATATCCATATCCAAAGAGAGAGTTACAACATTATTGGCCTCGTCTATGGTAAGCGCCGGGCTCTGTGTAACCATGGCAACCCCGTCCACGGTACCGGAAACAAATACCGCCCCGGAAACATCGTAATCCGAATCGAATGTAACTTCAATGGACGGATCCAGGGACATAGGATTCTTGGTGGTAAAGTTTATCGTATAGTTGGAGCTCTCGGTCACTATATTGTTGGCGGCGCTGACCGAGACCCCGGTTAATTTACCGCCGACGATTATCGGCCCGGTGAGGTTCGACTGGTCGATCACCGCATTAGACGTAGCATCCGGGCTCAAACTTGTGAACACAAGGTCGTCGGTCTGCTGGACAAAGCTCGGATTCTTGACCGAACCCAACACGATGGTATCCCCGGTATTGACAATAAGCCCCTCCTTCAATTTAAGACGCACATACGAGGGATTGCTCGAATTCCAATAATACGTATAACGGTCGGTTGGGCTGATCAGATATGCAGAGCTTAAGTCATAATCGGAATCGAACTCTATCTTCAGATATCCATCCTTGGGTACCGGATGCCCATAAGTCAAGTTAAAGGTGTAATTGTCGGACTTGCTGATTTCCCTGTCCGCGGCGGATACGCTTAAACCGGAGAAACTTCCGCTGACGATAGGCACGGAGGAGATAGAAAGATCCTGGTCTATGACCCCGCCCGCGGAATCCTTAGTCTGCACCTGGAAAACATCGGGGGTCTGCACATAGTAAGGATTCCTGATGTTATTCAACTGCAGGGAAACAGCGGTATCGGCGGCTATGGCAGTGCCCAAAGTTACAATCAATGTATTGGCGCTTGAGACAACTGTAGCCCCGGTATTCCCGGAAACTGCCTGGTCTCCGTATATGAATACGGCGCAGGCCTCGGAAATCTGGTTAAATCCACCGCTTCCATCCTGAAGTTCGGATTTAAGCGCAGGGTTGGCGGGATCGGAGATATCCATAATCGTAAGTGAGCTGTCCGTAGAAGAGGTAACATAAGCGTAATTACCCGAGACATAAACGGAGCAGGCTCCCGAAAGCAGGTTGAACTCGCCGTCGCCGTCATGCACCTCGGATTTGAGAACAGGATCAGTGGGATCAGAGATATCCATAATCGTAAGTGAGCTGTCCGTAGAAGAGGTAACATAAGCGTAATTACCCGAGACATAAACGGAGCAGGCTCCCGAAAGCAGGTTGAACTCGCCGTCGCCGTCATGCACCTCGGATTTAAACACGGGGCTTAGGGGATTGGAAATATCGACGATATTAAGCGCGCTGTCCGTTTCAGCCGCCACATAAGCGTAATTGCCCGATACATAGATCGATTTGGCCCCTCCCATCTTATCGAAGCCTATATCTTCATTATTCACCTCAGACCTTACCTGGGGGCTGACCGGGTTGGATATATCCATGATCGTCAAAGAACTATTCGAAAAAGAAGTAATATAGGCGTAGTCCCCGGATACGAAGATGTGCTGGCCGCTGGATTCGCTGATGCTATCCACAAGCTCGGATTTAAGCACGGGGCTCAGAGGATCGGAAATGTCTATTATGGAAATAGCATGGTCGTTGGAAGAGGATGCATACATATAATTCCCGGATACATATACGGACTGCGCCCCGGATAACTGGCTGAAGCCTCCGGATTCATCAGTGATCACCGTTTTGAGTACCGGGCTGGACGGATCGGCCATATCTATAATGGTAAGCGAGCTGTCTGCCGGAGATACCACGCAGGCATAGTGCCCTGACAGTTTAAACTGATAATCCGAATCGAAAGCAACACTCACCTTTCCTTCCGCCTCTACGGCATGGTCGGTAGTAAAAGCAAGGGTATAAGCGGTATAATCACTTACCACCGCGGAAACAGGGGTCATAGAAGTACCGGTTAATGTCCCGGCAATTATGCTCATCCCGGCGGCAGAACCGGTATCTATAGAGGTATTGTTGGAAAGCTGGGTAGTGATCGTGAAACTTCCCGTCGTCTGCACGTAAGAGGGATTCTCTATATTTGCCAGCTGTATACTGGTAGCGCCTGGCGTTATTGCAGAACCTGTCCTCTGTAAATAAATGACCTTGTTTTCCGCATCCTTAGAGAGGTTATAATCGGTCGTGACACAGAACGTATCATCCCTAAAACTGTAATCCGTATCAAAAACTATCTTTACGTACCCTCCCACGGGAAGCTGGTGGGCCAGCGTAAAACTAAAGGTCATGTAAGGATTGGCATCGATTACTTCACTTACTTCGTTAGTGCTCGATGAAACCGAAAGGCTGGTCAGGGAACCGGCGACAATGGTATTTTTGGAAACCTGGGAGTTCTGGTCCCTGATCTCCCCGGTAGATTTCTTCGTGGTAATAGTATAGTAGTCGGTAGTCTGCGCTCCGGGATTCTTTATCCCGCTGATAACCAGGGTGGCCGGGGAAAGCCCGCTGATCGCCGTTCCCAGGGTAACGATGAGTTTATTCGAAGATATCTCCATAGTGGCACCGCTGTTGCCGGAGGTAAACACTGCGCTCGTTAAGACATAATCGCTGTCGAAACCCACCTCTACCAGGTCTCCCGCGCTTAAGGAGTTTACTGTGGTAAAGGCTATGCTATAACTGTTCGTTTCGGTAGCTACGTATGAAGCCGGGGTAACGGAGCAACCGGTCAAAACAGAAGCCAGGATGTTAAAGCCCGGGGATGTTCCGCTGTCCACCATACCCGAAGCATTATAAGTGCTTACCGAAAAAGTTACCGTCTGCACATAGGGAGGGTTGACTATATTACCGAGCCTTATAGCCTCGGCCACACCTGCCTCAAGGGCATTTGTCAGGTTAAGAAGGACGTAATTAGAGCCTCTCGTATTTATAGTATAGTCTGCCGTAGGGGATATGAGGCTTGCCGAAGCGGTGCTATAATCGGAATCGAACTCTATCCTTACCGTTCCGCCCGCGGCTACATTATGCACGGGAGTGAAATTAAAGGTGTACTGCACGAGGGTGGCGCCGGTCTTGTCGCTCGAGACGCTGGACAGGGACATTGACGAACCCATGCTTCCGGAAAGGGTAGTCACCCCGGTAATGCTTCCCTGGTCGATAACCTGCCCATCGGAATTCTTGCTCGTAAGCGCAAAGCTGTCTACTGTCTGGACATAGGAAGGGTTCTTTATATCGCTTATCGTCAGGGACTCGGCGGTATTCGAAGCAACGCTCTCCCCCAATGTAACAGTAATGGTATTCCCGTCCACGCTCAGGGCTGAACCCGAATTGCCTTCTACATCGCCCTCATCAACGGCGCTTAAGTCATAATCTCCGTCGAACTGGATAGATACCTTGCTGCCCGCAACCAAAGCATGGTCAGTAGTAAAATTAAAGGTATAACCCGTAACCGCACTTACCTGCCGGCTCGCGGCGGAAACGGAAAGCGCAGTCAAAGAGCCCGCGGTTATCGTCACCCCGGAAGCCGTACCCTGGTCGATTATATCCAGAACCGAAGACCTGGTAGCGACGGAAAAACCTGCCGTTGTCTGAACGTAAGGGGGATTTTTGATGTTGGATATAATCAAGGTAGCCGCGCTGGTAATGGCGGAACCCAGATTTACGGTAATGATCTTTTCGGTATTGTCCACGCTGAGGGTTGCACCGGTATTGCCGCTGATACTGGCCGAGGTCACTGAGCTCAAATCATAATCCGCATCGAAAGTTATGGTAACCTTGCCGCTGGCCTCCACTGTATGCGCCGGGGTAAAAGCAAAGGAATAACTGCTCAGCGTACTTACCTCCAGGGTAGACGCGCTGGCCGAAGGAGTTATCGCCCCGGGAACTATAGTTAGACCGGAAGCAGTCCCCCTATCCATTGCCCTGTTCGCGTCATCCTGCGTTTCGATAAAGAAGGTATCGGTTGTCTGGCTCGCGGGATTCTTGATGCCGGCAACAACCAAAGATACCTCATCCGCCGCCCCGGACCCCAGGTTCACTACCAGTGAATTATTCGATTTGCTTTCTATGGTAGCCCCGGCCGGGGAAGAGATAGTCGCGGCGGTTATGGTATAGTCGGAATCGAAATCTATCTCTACATCACCGTCGGCGGGAATAGAACTTTGAACATTGAAACTTATGGTATAAGTAGTCACCGCTCGGGCGATATCGGAAACCGGCTGAATGCTTATATTGGTAAGCTCTCCGGCAATAATAGTGAAATTCGCATCCGACACATCCCAGACGCCGGGCAGGGAGGCATCGCTAACCCTGACCAGGGCCTCGCCGTCACTCACCCCGTTATTGGGGATAGTCCAGCTGTAGGAACCGGTATTGGGGGTAGAAGCCGTAATCTCATCCCACGTCGAACCGTTATCCACCGAATACTCCAATTTCACATCGGAGCTTTCCAGGGCAACGGAATCCCAGGTAATATCATGAGCAGTGGCTATCTCCCAGCTCTCCCCTCCATTAGGCGAAGTAAGAGTAAGGCCGTTTATAGCAAACTCTCCGGAATCGTCATACACATCCTCATCACTGTAATTCAACACCCTTAATTTCACCGTCGTAGAGCAATCCCTCGGCACAGTCCAGAGGTAAGAGCCGGAATTCGCCAGGTTATCCACGATAGTATGCACATCCGAGGCAAAATCATCTTTGGAGTACTGCAGTTTAACCTTGTTGATCGTACCTATAGTATCCCAATACACATACTCGTCGCTCCCCCCCTGTACCTCGCTAAACTGCGGCAGATGGTCCTCCGAAGGCAGCACCAGCCTGCCCTGTATCTTGAAAGGAGAATCCGAAACATCGGTAATCAACGGGTCGGAATTATGCGTAATGCGGACCTTTACGTTGGTAGACGGGGCATCCGGGATGGAAAGCCAGGTAAAACTACAATCCCTGTTAAGCACGTAATCGTTTATTGCCGGGCTGACCCAGGTGGAACCTCCGTCGGTAGAATACTCCAAAGTTACATAATCGCTGTCGCCACCTATATCTCCGTCATACCTCCATTTGATATCGTAAGAATCCTGAGTAACCAGGACCTCCCCTCCGTTGGGCTGTTTTACAACTACCCTGGGATAGGCGATTATGCTGAAATAGTTATCAGAGGCATCGCTTATTGTACTGCCTCCCACAACAGTATTGCGGTCGGTAATATAAACTTTCACATTCTGGGAAAGATCATCTTCGGAGGTGGGGATGGTCCAGAGATATTCATTTACCGGCTCCTCCGAGCTTACCGAAGGGGCTCCCGGCACGGTACTCGCATATTTTCTTCTTTCAAAATGCGCGTTGATCTCATCCAGGGAAAGCACCCTGTTATGCACCGCAACCTCGTCTATCCTTCCTTTAAATAAATTTCCCACTTTAAACGGCGCTTCCGCGGTATTTATCCCGGACGAGTAGTCGACATTACTCTGCATTACCCCGTCCACGTACAGCTTCACTGACTCATCGGTCCCATTATAAACCCCTACCACGTGGTAAGCCCTTCCTGTAGTCAATAAATTGTTGGCGGTAGCCGTATGCGAAACGTTGCTGGAATCATAAATAGAAAACTGCAGGTCCCCTCCCGCAGCTATTTTCAATACGTAAACACCGACAGTATCCCCGGATTTCTGGATGATATATCCATCCGAAGAGACATCCGTGGGGTAAACCCATGCCTCGACGCTTATTTTGGTAGGGTCAAGGCTTATATTATCCCCATAACCGGCATAACTGCTTCCGTCAAAAACAAGACAGGACCCGGTGGAAAACTTGACATCCTGCAGGCTGCCCCACCTGCCGCCGTCGGAAGAATACCAGGTCGCACCGGTTATCCCCAGGTCCCTGCCCGACCCGGAGGCATCCGAAGCGACAGACCCGGAGGCATCGTCAAAATGCCAGTAGCCGGCGATATCGCTCCCGGCGACATTCTTCACGAAAGTATTATCGAAACTCTGATGGATCAAAGACGAAGGATTGCCGTAATACATGTAGATCTTCTTCACTTCTCCGGCGGGTATCTGCGGCGCCTTTACCCATATCTTTGTCTGGGTGGTATTGATAGTGTCCGGCTCGATCCAGTAAGAGCATACCTCATCTTCATCGGCAAACATGATATCGTAACCGTCGGAACGCATCTTGCCTGCGGTAACCAAAGCGCTGGTATCCAGGGTAAATTCAACCTGGTAATTCTCCAGGTCTAAAGCGGAAGAGGTGTTATCGATGGTAACCGGGCGCGCATACGTAGAACCCGGGGTAAGCCCCGTCCCGGGGACAATCCCATCGTGGATAGTATATCTTGCAGGATCGGATCCCGAATCCCTGGAATATTCTATGAGCAGGCCGTTGGAAACCTGTCCGTCCGGGGTCCAGGTAATATAATTCTGCTCTCCCTGTACCCAGGCCTCAGCGTCATCTATGGAAGCTGCGCCGTTAGGAGAGGTTAGCGTAAGCGAAGGATTGGCGATATTGAATGTAACAGATGTAGCTTCTATCTTCTTGGTGGTATCCCTGGAAGGCACGCTCGATTCGATGATCCTGACCTTGGCAAGGTCGGTCAACCCCACGTCCGGTATACGCCAGGCATAGATTCCGGAATTGGCTACCCCAGCGGCTATAAGAGTATTCGGCGTACTGCCGTCGGTAGAATAATACAGGTCAACGGTATCGCAAAGGTTGCCCGTCCTATCCCAAGTAATATTATATAACGCGCCGACCTTCCAGACGGTCGACCCGGAAGGAAGGGGGACAGTAACGGTCATCTTCGGCACAGGCACTATGGAGAAATTCGCGTTCGACTCGTCAGTAAATGCAGGGGTGCCGTAGGAATAAGCTTTGACCCTCACGGTATTGCTTAAATTATTAGGCACCGACCAGGGGTAAGAGCCGGTCTTGGAGCGCCCGGTTATGATCGTGGTAGCATATGTCGTCCCCGAATCGGTGGACATCGCCAGCACTATATCGCTGGTGCCGTCAGGAACGCCGCTTCCGGAAACCCATTTTATATTATGTATGGTCTGGGTGGCATCGCTCGTATTGCGCACCTCCCATTGTTCGCCGCCGTTAGGGGATATGACGGTTATCCCCGAGGTACATATAGTAAATACCGCGTCGGATTTATCGGTGATATCCGTATACCCGGTGTTTAAATCGGTTATGCGTACCCTTACGTCGGCAGACGGGTCTGCGGGAATCCCCACCCAGCTCTCCGAACCGTCGTTGGGAGTAGAGGCCTTGATTACATTTACATCGCTGACAAAATTATCCTTGGAATACTCGATTTTTACGTCATGCCCTCCGATCTGCCCGGCGACTTTCCAGGTTATCGTATAGGTCCCCCCGATCGTCCAGATCTCCCCTCCGTTGGGAGCGCTGATCTCGATTGTCGCAGACGGAATGATCTTGAATGTGTTGTCCGAGGTATCCGTAACCGTGGGCCGGGCGCTGTCCTTTATCCTCACCTTGCACAGGTCCGAAACCGCCTCCTCCGGGACTGTCCAGGCAAAAGCACCGTCATTCAATCCGTCGAATCCCGAAATATTCACCCAGGTCGAACCGCCGTCCTTTGAATACTGCAAGGTAAGGCTTCCGCTGTGTATAGTGCCTTCCGAGGTCCAGGTAATATTATTGACCTCGTTCTTGACCCAAAGCTCCCCGCCGTTAGGAGAAGTAAGGGTGATCTTGGGATCGACTATCTTGAATATGGAGGAAACCTTGGAGACCACTGAAGAAGTATCCCTCCCCGCCGGGGCGGAAACCTCCCTTACCCTTATCGTAACATTATCGCTCAAATCATCCGGAATGGTCCATGAATAAGAGCATGACAGGTCCGTATTCGGGGTAAGCGGCGAGGCCGGGGCCCCGGAAGTTACGGTGGTGATATACGTCGATGTGGTAAAACCATCCTTGGAATAATACAGGTCGAACTGGCTGCCGAACTGCTGCGAGTTCGTAGTCCACCTTATATTATAAGCAGCTCCCACCTTGAGCTCTTCACTTCCCAGAGGATAAGCGAAAGTGATCGCGGGAGAAGGCACCAGGGCAAATGATTCATCCGAAGAGTCATCCACCTGCGTATTGGAGGAATCGGTCATGCGCACCAGCACGTTATCAGAAGCATAAGCGGTATTCGAAGAAATATTCCAGGTCAAGCTTCCGTCATCCGTCTGACCCGAGGCGATCTCCGGGCTTACCCAGGTAGACCCGCTGTCGATAGAATATTCGAATTTCAATGTACTCGTACCGAGGCTGCCGCCTGAATCCCAGGTAATCGTATGCGTCTTGCCCAACTCCCAGATCTCCCCTCCGTTAGGAGAGGTAATCTCTGCGCCCATCAACCTGAAGGAAGCGTTGGATTTATCGGTTACGTTGGGATACTCTATGCTCGTTATCCGCACCTTAGTCAACAACCCCGGGTCATCCGGCAGGGTCCAGGCGTAAGTGCCGGTGTTGGATGTGGAGGCTATGATCGTCTTCCAGGTTACCTCGTTATCCGGGGAATACTCAAGTTTCACGTTGCTGGCCCCGGCGTCTATCCCCTGAGAGGTCCAGGTGATATTATAGGTATCGCCTTCGAGCCACGACTCCCCTCCGTTGGGAGAAGTAATATTCAACCAGGCGTCGGTATAGGTCAAGGTGATGTTGCTGACCACGGGCGTATTCCTTCCGTCGGAATAGAGTATCGCCTTGTACTGCACCCACTGGTCATCGGCGATATCGCAGTTCAAGGCATTTATCGCATCCGCCCCGGTCTTATCCGTATAGAAGGTTTCATCGGTAGTCAAGGCAACTGCTATATTGTTCAGCTCCGGGGTATAGGTCCCGTCGTTCGAATGCAGGTAAGTGCGGAAACTCAGCGAGCCGGAAGGGAACAACGTCTGGAAGGCGGCCAGGTGCGAATTGATCTCTGAACCGGTGTTTGCCTGGGTATAACCGGCGGTAGACAAATTCCAGCCTATGGGGATACTGTTATAAGAAGCCCCGCTTGTCCAGGTCGATCCTGTGCCGGTAGTGCTATTATCCTGCCAATAAGTCTCATACAAGGCCCCGGTGATAGGCTTATTGGAATCGCCGGCTGTATGGCTTAAAATACACTTATAGTCCTTTCCGTCGGTGCCGACCACCTTGCTTATCGCGGTCGAATTATACCAGTACCAATTCCAGGAATCCGGGGAGATCTGATGCTTGAGCCCTGCGCCTGCCGGGATAGTCGAAGTTTCGGTAAAAGACGCGAGGTTGCTGTCATAAAACACCCCGCCCAAAGGCTGGAGTACGGGATTATCCTCATAATAATCGCTGAGAGAAAAAGTATTATCCTGTCCGTTGATCACCTGACTAAGGTCTACGCTGACATCATAGGTCATATCCTGGTAAACCAGCCAGCTGTCCGTATAAACACTCTCATCCCTGTCCTGCTGTACTATATGCGGCCGCAGGCTTCCTTCCGTGGAATACGAAGAATCGTAAAGCAGTATCCAATCCGTGTCATCCCTGTTCTTATAGTAGTACCTGGCGCCTGTAGCCTTAAGCTCTATCTTGACATCATACCAGGCATCCCTTATATACGAGCCGACGCTGGCGACATTGCTTCCGTCTTCGTATATGTACATCGCACCGTTGTTGAAATAAATACAGTGGATAAGGTTGGTATAAGAAACGCCGGTTTCGTTATCCTTCCATCCGATCATCACACGGTCATTATAACTGGGGTATATGCTCGCCTGGAAGCTCCTGCCGGCAACCCTGGAAAAAGCCGAACCGTTCCATCTAAGATAAGAATCCCAGGCATCCGCATTGTTCCATAAGGTAACATACCCATTGTTGAATACCGGGGATTTATCAGCGGTGGCCGCGCCGCCTGCGGTGAATTTCGTCTCATCGAGCCCGGCGTACATATACAGGTCATAGGCATTATATATATCATTGGAAGTGGTGATATTGAGCGCATTGCCGTAATAAAGAGATACCGCCCTGGGCCAGGTGGTCGCCTCGGTGCTTTGCACCTGGACATCGATGCTCGCCGTTTTCTTGTCGTAATCGAAGTAATCGATATCGTAATAAAGCGATACCGGGTCTCCGGAGGTGACATTCTCATCGTAAAAACGTATATCCCCTCCGTCCGAACGAACGTTTGACCAGAAGTTCGTCCAGGTGGAGGGTATCTTGATATTCACCCCTCTATTAAGCACCCCCGTAGGATTGGTAGAGACGTTGTTTACGGTAATATCCATCTTGTATTGCCAGTCGGAATTAAAGGTTTCTCCTACACGAGACACCTGGGAAGGAGTGCCGGATGCCTGCTTCAAAGGATTAAGGAAGCTGTCCGTACTCAAAGAGGTGGCATCGGACTTGCCGTAATACAACCAGTACGCCTGCTCCGCGCTGGTGTTGATAAAAGGGACGCTTACCAGAAAGCTCCCCTGCTTGCTGTCGGAATCGAAGAAATCGATGAAATAAGTCATCACTGTCTCATTGTCGGAAGCGACTATACGCACATCCGAGCCGTCGCTGTTCACGTTGGCCCAGAACTGGTCCCAGCCGTCCTCCGCATCCACCCTGACCACCGCCGGGCTGCTATTATAGGTAGTCCCGGTGACCCAGGAAACCCCTTTGCCGGTAGTGGAGTTGCTCTGCCAGTAAGTCGCCCAGTTGGCTCCGGTAACCGGCCGGTCATAGCTCGTTGAGGAATGCCCTTTGATACATTTATAATCCGTCCCGTTGGTGCCAACCACCAAACCCTGCCCCTGGGGAGAACCGGAGTCGTTCTTGAGCATAAGCGGCATCTTATACAACCAGCCGGCAAGCGTGGTGGAATCACCGGCAACCTGGTTATAACTGCCAAAGTTGCCCTCCACGCTCATGCAGAAGCTCGAATCCGCGGCGGATACCGCGCTGGCATTCCCGTAATAAAGGTAAATCGTCTTGCTTCCGCCGGCCGCCAGAGATGGAACCTTTACAAGCATAAAGCCTTTCTTATTCTCATAATCCCACTCCGGGATATAATAACTCAAAACTGTAGTATCATCCGAGTCCACGGCGCGTATATCGCTCCCGTCGCTCTTCACATGCTCCCAGAACTCATGCCATTTGCCGAGGTCAATCCTCACGTTGGTATTGGTCTTAAGCCCGCCGGAGTTGACCACAGGAACGGCGATCTTCTTCTGCCATCCCCCGGAGACCAGGGTTGCGCAGGTGGCGTCCTCTTCATTGCAGCCATAGGTAATCTTATAGGTAAAATCCGAAGAGACCCCTTCATAAAGCATCCTTACTTCCTGCCCGGTAAGCGCGCGGTCATACAAAATAACCTCATCAAGCTTGCCCTTCCACCAATAACTGGTGTTGTTAAAATACCTGCCGATATCCCACTGCATGCTCCCTATGTTACGCGAGGTATAAGTAAAGCCCCTGTAGTCCCTGTTCAAATCCGCGTTCGTATACGCGCGGTAACCCTTGGAGTCTTCGACTACCACGTAATGCCTCCATACGCTGTCCCTAGTGGAATGATAATAGAAATTATTGCCGTGGCTTACGTCCGCCGGGTCATACCAGTAAAAATACATATAGTTGTTTGTATTCAACCACATGATCGGATAAGACTGCTGGCACGACAACGCAGTCTGCCAGCTCCTTTGCGTGGTAGGCTCCTGGTCTATCGTGCCCCAAAAGGACATTGTATACTCTGTACCTAAGGCAGGCACATTGGAAGCCCTTACGTAATCATCCACGCCGTCGAAATAAATACACGAACCGTATTTTCCCTCATCCGACCATTTGGGCTGGTTTTTGTTTGTAGGGTTAAGGCCTCCGGAGTTTCCGTAACCGGATGAATCATAGGCGATCAGGCCCGCCCCCTCGTTGAACCTCCAGTAGCCCACTACCCCGTTGGCAGGCTTGGCAATATAGGTATCGTCGCTGGCAGAAAGCGCGTCGGTGCTTCCATAAACCATATAGAATGACTTTATGGAGTTAGCGTCGACGCTCGGCAGATTGACGTTTATCTCAGCCTCCTTATCCTCCTTGTCGAAACTCACCAGGTAATACCCCAGCTCCTCTGTCCCGTCATGAAAACGTATATCCGAACCGTCGGATTTTACATTATCCCAGAAATGATCGTCGGTAGAGGGGATATTTAAAGTGACTATAAGGTCGGTCTGCGCGCTCCCCCCGGTGTTATCCACATAAAGCGCCTGGGAGTAAGCGAAATCCGCCAGTTTCTTGTAGAGTTTTACCGAAGTGCCGGTAAAGAGGATCTCGGAGTTAGCCACATAGTCATCTTTACTGTCGAAAGTGAATTGTTCTATAGTCGTCCCCGCAGGCCCGTACCAGGCTGCGTTGAGCAGGTTCTCAAGGGTCGAGCCGGTGCGTATCTTGAAACGCACGTCCGTCCCGGTCTCCTGCTCATCGCTCCATTCGAACTTTACCAGGCGGTTGGTGGCAAAAGAGGTATTAATAGGAGAAGAGATCATCTCCTGCTTGAGCGGATAGAACTTATAGCCTATGCTTACGTTGGATATTTTGGGTAGTTCGAGCAGGTTATCCGTGGAAAAACCTATCTTATACTGCACGTACACATCCTGCGGGCTTACCGAAGAGGCGGTGCTTAAATCCGCCCCGTTAGACATGTCCGCACAAAGGTCCCAGCTCAAGGCATCGGAGAGGTCAGATTCATTCCCGGACCTGAAAGAAAGCTGGGCCGCCTGGGTATCGTTAAAGGTCCAGTTGACATTACCCCAACCTGAATGGGCGCCGACCGCCTTTATATCGGAGATATAAGTGCCGTAGCAGAATGCGTAGTACATGGCCAGCTCGAGCCTGCCGTTGCCTTTGGTGGCGTAATAATACTCGCCGCCCGGCCAGATCATGCTCCCCGGATGATCGACCCCGAAAGAAGCCGGCGCCAGCTCGCTCCAGGAACCTGAAAGGATATCATACCTCATATATGTATAGGACTCGTAATCCGCGCCCCAGCTTGAACCGTGCAAAACATACAAAAAGTTGCCGAACCCCGGATAAATAAGCTCCGAATGCGAGTCGAGGATTTTAACCATACAGGGATTCAGGGTTGTCCAGCTGTCCGTCTTGTAGTTATACCTGTAGAAATTAGGGCTCCTGTTGCCGGACAAGGCATAAATATAATCCCCCTGGTCGGGATAAGTCAAAGCAGCCCCCCTGCCCACGGTAACCGGCAGGTCAGCCAGATCCTCCCACTCGTTGTTGCGTATATCGTACTTCCAGAAGCTCGTTGCCCCGCCTCTCATGGCATATATATACCTGTCGTTTGCCACATGCTCTATCGCATTACCCCACCCCCAGGCATAAGGAGGCGGCTCAAGAGTTTCCCAGGCATCATTGGCGACCGAATACCTCAAGAACTCGGACCTGTTTCTCCCGCCGGTTACATATATATCCACGTTCCCTTCGTATTCTACCGCCTTCATACAGGGATCCTCGTTAGGCATGGTAGAAGGGCAATCAGTCAAAATACCCCATTTCTTCTGGCCGATATTGAACCTATAAAACGTCCCGGCATCGCCGCAGAGATAATATATGTTGCCTTTATAACCGCAGATAACCCCGCCTTCATCAAGCGCTACCGGAAGATAGGAGGGGATATCGTAAGTATTCTCGTCCTTATGATACCTAAAGAGATAATCCAATTCGGTAGTATTGAACATGTATATATAACTGTTGCCCACGCTGGACATCGCGGAGGCATAGCTGGTAATAGTCGTAGGCGGAGGCTCAAGCTCATCCCAGTTCAAGGTATCCATGTTATAGCGCAGCAGCACATGGTTATCCTCTCCGGTCAGGCAGTACACGTATTTCTGCCCGTCGTCAGGATAGTAGAGCACAGCGGACTCGTCGCAGGAGTAGATAGTCCCGGAGGAGCTACCCGTGCCCACGGGGTTGATCGTACCCCAGGTATCCTGCTCCGGGTCATACACATAACAGGTGCTGGTAATCTCCGTGCGCAGTTTATAGACCTTGTTGTTATACGAAGAGTAGGTCATCGAATTTGTGCCGCGGTATGAATGACCGTCCGGAGCATTCAGATAAGAAGTCCAGTAATCATAGCTCGGCTCGACAAAATACAGGTTGAACTGGGTGGAGCCGTACCCGCCGAGCATAAAAAGCACGTCCCTCGGGCTTTCATGCCCCGAAATATTTATGCCGCATCCCCCGGTAAGTTCGGACCCGTAATACACGCTGGTCAAGGTATCCTTTGCCCTCAGCCAGCGGTCATTGGTAATATCATACTGCCATACGTACTTGGTGCCCTTGCCTTCAAGTACGTATATGGAGTTCTCATTCTCCATATACTGCCCCTTGGTCCCCGGCCCAAGGTAAAAAGGCGCCCGGATCAGGCCCACCCAGCGGTTGGCGTGTTTGGAGCAATAATAGGATGTCCCGTCCAGCCAGGCCGACCCCTTACCCGAGGTACGCGACGTCTGCCAGTAGGTAGTCCAGTTTTCACCGGTCGTAGGATAATCGTCGGCGGTTGCCGTATGGCTCAAGATACAATCATAATCCGCTCCGTCGCTCCCCACTATCTTGGATTGTTTGGCGTTGGTATCGAAAACCCAAATATTGCTATTCGGATAATAAAATCTGTCCCCGAAGATCATATAGTTATAACCGTTGCTGTCCACGGCGATATTCCCGTCGGCGTAAGTAGAATAACAGGTATCGTACACCTTCTTCTCCCATACCCCCGGCTGATTGTGCGTCGGCCTCATCAAGTCGTATTTCAACAACTGGTCCCCGCTGTAATACGGAGAGCCCCATATCGCATCCGGGGTCTGACAAATAGCCCTGTACATCCCAGAAAAAGGTATTGAGGCGAATTCGTTCCACGAATCGGTGGTTGTATCATACCGTTCCATCCTGAAATCATAAACACTGTCATAATATCCGGAGAGATGGTAAATATACTGAGAGACGCCGTCATTGGCAAGCCCGCCTCCTGAATAATGATAATAAGTAGGAATAAAGGTATTGGTCTTGCTTTCCCAGCCATCCATCTCGATATTGTAACGGTAAAAACTGGTAGTGCCCCTTCCTCTCACCAGATAAATATACCTGCCTTTATCAGGGGCATTCAACCCCGTCCATGTCGCTTCCCCTCCATATATGGTCGCGATAGTGGTTCCGCAGGTAAGCCAGGTATTATCCAACGGGTCATAACGATACCAGTAAGATTTATCATAACCGGGGAATCCAAAGATAAAAGTATGGTGCCCTATGGTACCGGTGCGCGAATTATACATAGTCCCGCTTGCCCAGGTATCACCCTGCCCCGTGGTCCCGTTAGAGACCCAGTATGTCTGCCAGGTAGAAGTCGTACCGGTAATCGGGCAGCTGGAAGTGGCAGAGATATGGTTTTTAATACAGCGATAGTCATTGCCATCCGTGCCTACCACTATCGAGGGCTTGATATTCTCCAGTCCCGGGCCGTAATCCTTGGACTCCTCCCAGGTAACGCAATCCGTAGTCGAACCGTTGCTTTCCCAGTACTTCGACCAATCGGAACCGGTTATCGGTTTATTAAGCGTAGCGGAGGTGTGCCTCTTTTTACATACATAACCGTTGCCGTCGGTGCCCAACACCCTGTCCGCCTTGGACACAACGCCGATTACCCCAAAACCATAAATAAAACCTGCGGTACCCGGAGAATCAGTTAATTCCTCCCACTCATCGGTTGCCAGATTATACCGCGCAAAATCATAGCCGTTGTTCCCTCTGTGAAAATACAAATAACCGTCCCCTATATCCGTCATGTTCGAGCCGATATAACCCGTACTCCAAGGAAGATTAGCCAGGCGCTCCCATGAATTCCCGGATATCTTATAACGCCAGAAATTATAATAGCTGGTCCCTCCTATCCAATACAGATAATCATCGTAAGGCCCGTTGACATATGAAGTGGAATTCTGCCAGGCAACTCCCCTAGTGGTAACAGCGGGAGTCTGCCAATAAGTAGCGTAAGAAGCGCCCGTTATAGGCCGGTTGTCGCTTGAAGACAGATGGTATCTTATGCACCGGTAATCCAGGCCATCCGTACCGGTGACGATATCGCCTTCCGTGTAAATAGCATCCGTGGCCCAGGCTTGCGTCTCATAGGGATTAAGCCTTCTCCAGCAAGTCTCCCAG
>JAQTTS010000200.1 GCA_028710655.1 Dehalococcoidales bacterium | reverse complement strand
CAGGATATTTGGTCCGGTGTGGAAGATGTTGTGTCCGCACCCGTAGAAGTAGCTGAGGGCATATGGGAAGGTGTCGGCGGCGGTGGCACCATCGTATGCACGGAACTCAACAGGCAGGGGTTACTCTCCCGTGACGTGATGGAAAAGGACAGCGAGTACAGACGTCAGAACGTGCCCTTGGATGCGTACAACGGTTATCTGCGACTATTTACCCCCGTGGTACAGCTAATGCGCAAATCAAGGCTATTCACGGCGATTGTGCGGCCTTTCGGTGTGGCTACCGCAACCGAAATGGCAAGCAGGGTAGACCCGACCATAAAGGGTACTCTTCTTGGAAAGATCATACTCAAGATCGGAATCCCGATATGCAGGTTTGCAGGAGGTGTGAATGGCTCTCTACGATTGGCTTAACAACACTTCTGCGCAGGGAATAAATCAGGCGACTCAAGCGATCAATCAGGGTCTTGCTCAGGACAGGATGAGTAAGATGGCTGAACAGGAAATGAAGATAAAAGACTTCCAGTTAAAGAAGATGCAGGAAGAAGATGCAAAGATGAACCAGCCCGTGGACGTGGAATCCTTTCTTGCGTCCAAGGGCATTGTCCACCCCGAAGAAAAGAAGATGATCTATGACTTTATCGGTTCTCAGGGTTACGGAGAAAAGTTACAGGACGGCAGGGTCATTGTCAAGAGACGGGATGTTCAAGACCTGATGAAGTCGGCACAGGGCGATATGCAGTTTGCGCTCAACCTGAACAGCACACGGTATATGCGGCTTTCGGGACAGGCAGACGAGATCAGGAATCAGATGTTGACAATGGCTGAGAAAGACCCCGTGGGCTACACGAACGATGAAAAGTTCAAGAATCTTTCTTCCCAACTGGCACAGATAAACGGTCAGACGGCAACGCTCGACAAGTCCATAACGAGAATCAATCAGATGATAAAAGGGAAGGACTCTGAACCCAAGGTTGTGGGACAGGGCGGGGCGTTAGTGTCGGCTCAGGGCACACCTCTTTATGTAAACCCGAAAGAGCCGACCATGAACGACAACGAGCTTATCAAGCGTGCTTTGGCAGGCGATCAGGAAGCCAAGGCCATGATCGATGAGAAGATACGCATCGCCAAGGAAAAGACACCTCCAATATACAACTTTGTCCAGACGGCGGGCGGTATTGCTCCGGGTAACGTGCGTACCGGACAGGTAGGACAGCCCGTAGCAGGCAAACCCATGCCAAGCGAAATGGTTACTTCCGAACAGCAGATAGGCACGCTTGCCGATACCCTGTCGGCCATGAAACAACTGTATAAGCCTGAATATGTCGGCCCCGTAGCCGGGCGTGCTGGCAAACTGGCAGAACAGACCATAGGCGTCTCACCGGACAGGGCGGCGTTCAATTCTATGGTGGCACAGCTCAACAACACCCTTGTATACCTGATGTCGGGTAAGCAGATAAACGAAAGCGAAATGAAGCGGCTCCGCGCACAGATGCCAAGCGTTGACCTTCCCCCGACAGTGTTTAAGGCAAGGATGGCTGAGTTTGAAAGGACGGTCGGTTCTATCGTCAAAGAACGGCAGAAGAACATGGGCGGGTATGGAACGAACGTAACTCCCAAGGCAAGACCGCCTCTTGAATCATTCAACAAGTAAGGAGTGACCATGCCATTTGATATAGAAGGTGCAAGGAAGGCAGGGTACACCGAAGAGGAAATAGCGCGGTATCTTGAAACCAAGGCCGACCCGTCAACCCCGAAGTTCGATGTCACACCGGACAAGTTCGACGTGCAGGGTGCCTTGGCCGCTGGCTATACCGAAGAGGAAATAGCAAATCACCTTAAATCCAAGGGAACGGCCCAACCTCCGGTTACACAACCGCAACCCTCACAGTATGACCAGCTTTTGGACCAGTCAGGCCCACGCATATGGCCCATGTTAAAGAACCTACCCGGTTCTCTTGGCAACATGGTAGGTGGGGTAGCACAGTTTCTAGGCAATATTCCACAGGCAGGGAAAGACTTGGGACAGGTAGCTGCGGGCGGTATCGAAAAGCTCACGGGTGCCGGTACAGGTGAGCATGTCCCGCAATGGGACCAGTTCGCCGGGGCAATGAAGGAAAGATATTCCAATCCCGGTAAACTGATGGAAGAAGACCCTGCCGGTATGATGGCCGATATCTCCACCATCTTAGGCGGCGCGGGTATGCTCACGAAGGGCGGCACGCTTACGAAGATGGGAAAGCTCACCAACCCCCTGAGAATGGCATCCAAGCCAATCACCAAAGCGGCGCAGAAGGCTACGGACCTTGCGTTAGGCGTAACCACGGGAACATCCTCAAGAGAAGTAGCACAGGCAAGAAAGGTATCCACCGATTTTACCGACTTCATGCGCGGAAAGAGGGGTGGTGACGAGCTTGTCAAGACCGTGCATGAGAGTGTCAAAGACCTTGCTGACAAGGCGAACGCCGAATATTCAGCTATTCTACCCACGATAGACGAAACGGGCATTACGGTCAATCCCTACCCTGTATTCAACAAGTACGACTCCATGCTGAAAGATATGCGGGTGTCGAGAGACGCCAAGGGTGCGCTTGACTTCTCGGGGTCCGTGCTGGAAAAGCAACCCGCCATGCAGAGAGAGCTTACCAAGATTGACGCTTATCTGAATGAAAGGAAGGTCGGCGGGATACCGATGGGGATGAAACCCTCTGATGCGGATATCATGAAGAAATGGTTTTGGAGTGAAGCCGACAAGATAGGCAAGGGGAACATCCCTACCAAGTCTGTAGCGGAGAAGTTATACGGGGAAATAGCGAACACCCTGAATAATCAGGTTCCACAGTATAAAGAAATGACCGCCAATTATGCCAAGTTCAAGGAATTTGAAACGATGCTCAGGGATACGCTTTCTCTGAAAGACCCGAAGAAGATAGACGCATCCTTAAGCAAACTGCGGTCTGCTTTGAGGACGGACAACGATTTCAGGTCTAAGGTACTGTCGCAGATACAGGAACAGACGGGCAAGAACCTTATGTCGATGGTGGCTGGTTACGATATGAGTCAGACCTTACCACGGGGGTTGATAGGCCGTGGAATAGGATTGGGAGAGGTCAGCGGGGCAATGTACGGCAGCCCGTGGTTCCTTGCGGCATTGCCTTTCACGTCACCCCGCGTCGTAGGCGAACTCATGCAGGGGATAGGCAAGGCTGGAACGATAACCAAGCGGATACCATCACAGACGCCAAACATCCTTTATCAGCTTGGTAAACCTTATAACATGCTGGAAAAGCAGGAATAAATAGGGGGCACGATGGATATAGGAATCGGTATCGCTGGCGTGGCAATATCAGCCGGGGCGGTAGTCATCACCGCGATCAAGGCAAAGGGCGGGACGAACGGCAACAGCAAGAACCCCTGTCCCCTTCATTCGGGTATTGAGGCGACATTGAAGTACCTCGTTGACAAGGCCGATGAAGCGGGGGACGACATCAAGAAGATACTCGGCAAGATAGGGGGCGTGTGATGGGGCGATGCTGTTTAAGTGTCCAGATTGCGGACGTATCAAGAAATATCTCCAATGGAAGTTCCCCGACAAGGAAGATCAGCGGGCGGTGGAGGAATACCGGGGCGAGGTCGTTATAAGATCGGTCAAATGCCCCATGTGCAAGGTTAAGAAGGAGAACATATGATCGCATTACTTGGTTCAGCAATAGGCTTCATCGGCGGATTCATCCCCGACATCATCAAATACTTCAAGGGCAAGCAGGACAACGCTCACGAACTGGCAGTACTTGAGCTACAGATAAAGGCTCAGTCTCAGGCGCACACGGAACGTCTGGAAGAGATTAACGCGAATGCCGACATATCTGAAAGCGCGGCGTTGTATTCATCCGCGAAGATAGAGCAGACGGGCGTGAAATGGGCTGACGCGCTGTTGTCCCTTTACAACGGTTCTGTCCGTCCTTCTATCACCTACCTGTTCACGGGCCTGTACTGCACGGTCAAGCTGGCACAGGTCTATTCAATGGTAAATGGTAGCGGAACGGGGATACTGGACGCCGTGAAGTACACCTACACGGATAACGACATGGCGTGTCTCATGCTCTGTCTGTCCTATTATTTCGGGCAGAGAATGAGCGCAAAGGTTTTTCATCTCAAATGAGACATATCATCCAAGCAGGCTTAGACCTGATAAAAGGGTTTGAAGGTCTTTTTCTCACTGCCTACTTTTGCGCGGCTGGATATCTCACTATCGGGTGGGGCCACCTTGTCAAGAAGGACGAGCCGAAGTCCATCACAAAGGAACGGGCAGAGGTATATCTGTCACAGGATGTTCAAGCGGCCGAAAGAGCCGTCCTGAGACTCATTAAAGTTCCCCTGTCAGACGCCCAATTTTCAGCCCTAGTGAGCTTTGTTTATAATCTAGGCGCAGGTGCCTTACAACGGTCTACCCTGCGCTCAAAACTCAACAGGGGTGAATACGTGGACGCATCCGGTGAGTTCCGCAAGTGGGTATGGGCGGGTGGAAAGAAACTGAATGGACTTATCCGCAGAAGGGAAGCGGAAAGGAGAATGTTTTTATCATGACCGATGACGTTAACAGTCCATCCCATTACACACGGGGCGGTATTGAATGTATCGACGCTATCAGGGCGGCACTCACGGACGAGGAATTTCGCGGCTACTGCAAGGGGAACATGATTAAGTACGTCTGGCGGGAACGGTATAAGGGCGGGAATCAGGATTTGGAAAAGGCC